>JBAZRU010000131.1:0-12744 GCA_041662805.1 Candidatus Hydrogenedentales bacterium
GGCGGGCAGCTACTCGCTTCCATTCGATCAGAAGGCCACGCGCCGCCTGCTGTATAGCTGGGCGGGCGGTGTCGCGCGCATCATCAACATGAAGTTGGAGGTGCGCGGAACACCCCCGACGCCGCCTTTCTATTTGGTCTCCAATCATCTCAGCTATATCGACGTGCTGGTGCTGGCGCGCACGGCAGGGTGCACGTTTGTTTCTCGCGCCGACGTCGCGCAATGGCCGGTCATCGGATTCATCGCGCGCATGATGGACACCGCCTTCATCGACCGGACGCGCGTCAGGGACACGAAGCGGGTAAACGACATCATTGCCGCCAAGCTCGACAAGGGTTATGGCGTCCATATGTTCGCGGAAAGCCGCATTTCGCAGGATGCGCAAGTGCATCCATTCAAGCCGCCGCTTTTGGAGCCCGCCGTGCAGAAGGGGTGCGCCGTGCACTACGCGGCGATTTCATACAGCACTCCCGTGGGGAGTCCGCGCGCGGCAGACGTGATCGTGTGGAAGGACGGCGTATCCTTCATGGGAAACATGGTCAACGTGCTCAGCCTGCCCGGGTTCAGCGCGATCGTCAGCTTTGGCGACGAGCCTATCCAAGGGGGCGACCGCAAAGAGCTGGCGGACAAGCTGTACCGCGCGGTGCTCGAACGCTTCACCCCCGTGGGTTGAGAGCAGCCGCCGGCGCAAGACCGCTCCAGGATCTGGCGCTGCACTCCGCGCAACCCGTCGTGCTTGCTCTTTGCCGATCGCAAGGAGCTTGCCGCGTTGCTCCATGACGCCGTTGCCGCACAACTCGATCCGATGCAATAAGAGAAAAGGCGCTCCCGTCGATAACGGAAGCGCCTTAAGGATTCGTTGCGCGAGCGATCAGTTCGGCTTGGCCGCTGCCCAACTGACCTTCGGCGGCGTGGCGTAATCGGCATACCGGTCATCGATCTTGGCGTCCGCCGCATTGCCGCTATGCACCAGAATACGATACTTGAAGGTTGCCGTTTCGCCCTTCTTGATTGTGTAGTCACCGTTCAGCCGAGTCTCTTCCTTCTCGGTGAAGTAGGAGAGGCCGAAGCAGTTCGCGCCCAGAAGGCCATACGCGCGCACGTGCCAGCGCGTCGGGTAGCGCAGGTTCTCCGGGTTGTCGAATACCGTGACGCCGCGCACGCCTGCCCCTTCGATGGGGCCGGAGTAGTCGCACCATGCTGCCGGTTTGCCCCAGCAAACGCTCTCACCCGAAAGTCCGCCCGCGAGCGTGATCGTTCCACCATTTTGTTCGTTGATGATGTCGCGAATTCGGAGTGCCACGATTCCGCCTTCTTTCGTGTCTTTGAACAGAACGTCGCCTTCGGTGGCGGTAAAGGTTACGGCGACGTCGAAGATGCGCGATCGTGCCGGAGCCGGGTAGAAGCGATACTCGCGCTCCTCGGCGACGACGGGCTTCTTGCTTTGGTCCACCCACACGTTCTTGGCGTGAATCCATCCGTACCCGTCGCCGGAGCCGTGCGTGACTTCGACGCTGACCTGCGTGCCGAGGTTCTCCTTGTCGCCTTCTTCCCAGCAATTGACCCCGTTCACATTGCCATAGGCGGTCCAGAAGGACTTCTGATGGACGTGATCTTCGGTTACTTCTTTTTCGCCCATGGGCCAGTCGCGCGTGACGCCCACGCCGCCTTCGGAGAGCAAGGGCCACAGGAACGGCTTCTTGTATTTGTCCGTATGGTAGTAGGACGTGAACAACTCGTCATCGATGAACACATCCAACTTATCTCCAGCTTCAATGCGAACACGCGGAGGCACGTTGTCTTTGCGCACCATGACCGTGTAGTAATGCGTCGAACTCGGAAGAGCGCCTTCGGGCACGAACGTGAGTTGGCCGTCGCGCAGCGTCGCAGGAAATTCCTTGCCGGTCTTATCTTCGCGCACGCGAATGACGGAACCATCCGGCAAGGCCCCGTCGAACGGCAGCGATACCGGGACATCCATGCTGGTTTGAGTCCCTGCCTCAAGCTTGATGGTTCGCCCATCGAGCTTCTCGGCCGCCATGCATGGCATCGCCGCTGTTGCAGCTATCGCCAGAACCCACATCGATCGAACGTTCATGCCAAATCTCCCTGTGCGAATCGTTTTGTCTATTCCAAGGTCGCCGCTTCTTTGAGAACGCGGTCATACCAATCAATCTCGACGGCTTCGATGCCGCTTAGGATCAAGGGAAACTCCGACGCCTTGAGCTGCTGAAACAGCGCCGCCCCCCGCCGCAAGATTTCATGCCCCAGCGTGAATCCCGCCAGCTCTTCTTCATCATACAGATCCGGGCGCGATTCCATAAGCGCACGGGAGTTCTCCATGATCTCCACGGTCGCCGCGAGGAGCTTCACGTTGGAGAGGGACGTGAACAGCTTGAGCACTTCCGTCCGGAATCGGACCACTTCCTGCTCCGGCACGTGGGCGATCATCTTGATGACCACCTCCCGCTTGGCAACATCGCGCGGGGTCAGGGCTTGAGCTTCCGCGTACTCCAGCATCTTGCTCTCGAGACGGCGCGTTTCGAGGTAGGCCTCAAGCGAATGCGCCCCGGCCTTGACCGCGGACGGGAACATGATTCCCAAGCGCCACACGGTCTTCACGGCCATCATCATCAGCGGCGTAAGGCGCCGGGGGGAGCGGATCACCACACCCATGTGATCGAACGCGGCGTCCAATTTCATGCGCTGCTTCGACTCGGGGTAGATGCACTCCAGGAAGTAGTCGCGCAACAGTTCGACCTTGCGCTCGGATATGGCCCGGAAGTCGCCGAATCGCCGGATATTCTCCAAGAGATAACGCCCGCGCAATTGCTCGCGGTACCCGTCGATGACGGCATATTTCAAGGTCGTATCGTTGGTCGACATGACTACTTCTCGTTGGTGGGCGCAGTAGACGAAGAATCGCGCGCCGACCCCATCTCTTTATCACAGCGCCGTGTCCCGAGGCGATTGTTGTGCGGATGGAGGGTGAGGGGGGGCGCCTTTGTATTGGTAGGGACGTTTCGCCGAAACGTCCGGGGTGACCGCGATCTTTGGAAAAAGGCGAAGAGGCGCTTTCGGCGAAACCGCCCTACCTTAAGCCGTACTTCCCCGAAGCTTGTTTATTTTTGGCGCGACCGTGCGCCGCGAAATAATATGGTACACTTCGACGGGGGTATTGGAGCGGCTGAGTTCCTGGGGCTGAAGCGATTCTTCTTCGGAGACGTACGACGTTGGAGGTCCGGAGAAGATGCGCTATCTACTTATCCTATCGTTCGTTACGGCGGCGTTGTGCGCCGGTTGTCCTGCGGGAGACGGCGGAACGCCGGGAGGGGGCGGGGACGATACCGGCATTGACGGCATCGTCAACGGCAGCCTGAATGGGGCGCAGGTCTTTCCCGCAGACAATCCCTGGAACGTGGCCATCGACACGCTTCCCGTCGATCCCAATTCCGATACGCTAATCGACAGCATTGGCAGGAACGATTCGGTCCATCCCGATTTCGGCGCGAATTGGAACGGCGGTCCCTTTGGCATCCCGTACATCCTTGTGCCGGGAAATACGCCAGGCAAAGCCGTCGAGTTCGAGTACGACGACGAGAGCGATCACGAGCTATACCCGATTGCACGCAATACGCCCATTGAGGGCGGCGCACATGCAGGCGGCGACCGCCATATGATCCTGATCGACCAAGACAACTGGATTCTCTACGAGTTGTATCGCGTCTATCCGCCCACGCATTCGGGCGGCGCATACGACGCGGGTTCCGGGGCTATCTTCGACCTGAACTCCAACGCGCTGCGCCCAGCGGGCTGGACTTCCGCCGATGCGGCAGGATTGCCCATCTTCCCAGGCCTGGTGCGATACGACGAAGTGGTCGAGCAAGGCGAAATCAACCATGCCCTGCGCTTCACCGTGAGCAACACGCGCCGCGCCTACGTCCATCCTGCTCGGCATTACGCGAGCAATAACACCAGCGCCTCGCTTCCGCCCATGGGCATGCGCGTCCGGCTGAAGGCAAATTTCGATAGCTCCGGCTATCCGGAATCGGCGCAGGTCATCCTGAGGGCGCTCAAGAAATACGGAATGATGGTGGCCGACAACGGCAGCGACTGGTACATCTCGGGCGCGCCGGACCCACGCTGGAATGACGACGAAATCAATACCCTCAAGCAACTCACCGGCGACGATTTCGAAGTGGTGCAGATGGGCGCGATTGTGACGGATTAAAGAGCCGGCTGGAAGCCGGCGATACGATGCAGGCTATACCTGCGGTTTGCGGCGAAGGATGTAGAACGTGCCGCTCGCTTTGGCGATGAGTTCCTCGCCGGAACGGACTTCCGATTCGAGGAAGGCGACGCGGTTGCTTTTGCTGATAACGCGCGTCTCGCACGTAATGGCACCCGAAGAGACGGCCTTGAAGTAGGTCATCTTGATTTCCAGGGTGGCGCAATCCAGGCCATCCTCCAGTCCCGCGAGCACCGCGATCGCCATGCTTGTGTCGGCGAGCGTGTATTGCGCGCCGCCGTGAAGCACGCCCCCTGCGTTGAGATGGCGCGGCGTAATCTCCAGATGGCATACCGAATGGCCCGGCTCAACATGCGAAACGGTCATGCCGATCATTCCCGCGAAGTAGTCGTTGAGAATCTCGCTGACGTTTTGGGTGTCCAGTTTCATGGGGCGAACCTCGTGCCGTCGTCGCGGCGAAAGCAACGATACACCTCCGGCGCGCGGGATGCATCCCCCCGCGTTGCAATGCAGGCGGCAAAGCGATCACACTCCCCGCATGGGAAAAGCGAAAGCCAGTTTCCTTGAGGTCGATCTCTACGCACCGTTGCGCGACTATCTTGAGGCGCAAGGGTACACCGTGCGCAGCGAGGTCAACGGGTGCGACGTGGTCGCCGTGAAGGGCGACGACCTCATCGTGGTCGAGTTGAAGCGCGCCTTCGGAATCGCTTTGCTGGTTCAGGCTGCCGAGCGCCAGCGCATCAGCGACTCCGTCTACGTCGCGATTCCGCGACCGGATTCGAGTCTGGCCTCGAAGCGATGGAAGGGTACGCGCCATCTCCTGCGCCGTTTGGAACTAGGTCTCATCCTCATCGCCCCGCGGTCCCGCGCGCGAAAGGTCGAGATTGTCTTTCACCCCACGCCGTTCGACCGGAAAAAGCGCAGTCAGAAACGGCGCGCCGTCCTCAAAGAGGTCGCCGGACGTTCGGGCGACTACAACCAAGGCGGCAGCACGCGGCGCAAGTTGATGACCGCCTATCGCGAGAGCGCCATCCGAATCGCGGTCTGCCTGGATCGTTTTGGCCCCATGACGCCGAAAGGACTACGCGCTTTGGGGGCCGGTCCCAAAACGACCGGCATCCTCTACGACAATGTCTACGGCTGGTTCGAGCGCGTTGGTCGCGGCTTGTACGCACTGAGCGCGCAGGGCAAGAACGAGTTGGGGCAATATCAAGATCTTGTGGCCGCGTTCAGCGCGGAGTTACCCGAAAAGACAGAAGAAGGAGCGGAATTTAGGGACTGACCCAAGCGAAGCGAACGCAGTGAGCGGAGACGGGTCTGTCCCTAGATTCCGCGGGCCTACACCTATACCGGGGTTCGGCGAAAGAAGCGGTGAAGTTTACGAGGGACTGACCCAAGCGAAGCGAACGCAGTGAGCGGAGACGGGTCTGTCCCTGATTTCCCCCGGGCTTATACCCAAGTGTAGACGGGTCCCTGAATTCCCCTGTATTCCGCGGGCCTCACCCGAAGAGATAAAAAAACAGGGGGCGGTACTCCGCCCCCTGTCGATTCATTGGAACTGGTTAGCAGGGAAGCTCCCAACCCTTCCGGTACTCTTTGCTGACGATTTCGCTGGCATTGCGAACGTTGGTGACGACGCCCTTCGTATTGTCCCAGCGCAGTTTCTTTCCCGACTTCACGACGAGGTTTCCAAAATTCACCATTTCCGTGAAGGGGCCTGCGTAGTCGAAGTTCGAGCAGGAAGGCTCGCCGCCCTTGCAGGCATCGAGCCAGTTCTTCGCATGGTCTTCGCCGGGGATGCGCGGAAGATAGGGAGTCGGCTTCTTGTAGTCGAGCATCTTCTCGTCGGGCATGAGGCGCGGATTACCGCCGTACTCGCCCTGCGTGATGATGCCCTTCTCGCCGACCAGGAATGAGCCATTCATTTGCTCGTCGCCAAGCACCTGATTTTCGGGGATACCCGCGGGGCGCTTCGGGCGGTTGTAGACTTCTTCGCCGGTCTTCTCGTCCTTCCAATGCCCGTCATACCAATACACATCCACGGGACCCATGTTGCCGCGCGCGGGGAACCGGTACTTGATGGTGCTGGAGATCGGGAACGTCTCGGAGTTGCGGCCCTTCTGAAACACGACTTCGACCGTGAAGTACGGGGCTTCCACCAGCTTCAGCGACATGTAGACCGGGTCCATGATGTGGCAGGCCATATCGCCGAGGGAGCCGCCGCCGAAGTCCTGCCATGCGCGCCAATCGTGCGGGCAATAGCCCCGGTTGTAAGGACGCCACGGGGCCGCGCCAATCCAGCGATCCCAGTCGAGGTTTTCGGGCTGAGTCACGGGAGGCAAGGGTTCACCCATGCCCTGATTCTTCCACACGGGGCGGTGCGTCCAGACGTGCGCTTCCGTGACTTGGCCAATCGCGCCGGTCTCAATCATTTCGCACAGCTCGCGAACGCCGTTCCCCGAATGGCCCTGGTTGCCCATCTGCGTGGCGACCTTCATCTCGCGCGCGGTGTTGGAAAGCAACCGCGCCTCGGCCACGGTATGCGTAAGCGGTTTCTGAACATACACATGCTTGCCAAGCTTCATGGCCATATACGCGGCAGGCGCATGCGTGTGGTCGGGCGTCGAAATCGTGACCGCGTCAAGTTCCGGCAACTCCTCCAGCATAATGCGATAGTCGCGGTACTTCTTCGCATTGGGAATGCGTGCGAATGCCTCCTTCGGCCGATCCCACGCCGGGTCGCACAAAGCGAGGACGTTCTCATTCGTGCACGCCATGATGTCGCTGAAGCCTTTTCCACCCGCGCCAATGGCCGCGACGTTTAACTTCTCGTTCGGAGACAGCTTTCTCGGTACGACTTTCGCCGTGTTGGGAGCCGCGGCAGCCTTGGAAAAGGTCATAACTGCCGAGGTCGTGGTTGCCATGAGGAAGGCCCTGCGGGTCAGAACATGCTTGCCCATACGTTGAATCCCCTATTGCCGTGGTGGTCGCTTTCCGCCGTATCATGAGCGTCGTGCGAGAGAGCCGATGCTCCTTGCGAACGCACTACTATAGGGTTCGAGAAGGCAGCATCGCAACAGTGGCGAGAGCGGCGGGTGTGCGTCAGGAAGGTGGAAGCATTAACGGGTCTCCCGGATCCTCCCGCGATTGGCGGAGGCTTGACGCGGGCGGAGTCTCCCGCCGCTCTTCGCCTGCTGCCCAGTGTTCCGGTTGATCTTGTGTCCTGTACCGCCGGCTTCCAGCCGGCCCCTCTGAGTTGTACCGCCGGCTTCCAGTCGGCTCTTCTGATTTGTACCGCTGGCTTCCAGCCGGCTCTTAGCCTAACCCCAAGGCTTCGCGTCTCCCAATTCCGGCTGAAATCAACCACCAGCCATTGCCAAAAATCGGACGAAAGAACGGAATTCCCCCGAGAAATGCGGTGAAATTGACGGATAGGAGTGCAATAAACCGCCCCATATATATAGGAGGTGTCACTCGTGGACCAAACCATGCCTATCCAGACCCGTTCAGAATTCCGCGTCTCCCTGGACCCCAGACCCCTGACTTGCGACGGACACCCCCCCTTGAATCGTCAAAAGAATGCAACGGTACACCCCCCCCATGAAGAGCTGGAGGCTACGCCATGTCCGCACCATCTTGCTCCCCAATCCAAATCGAAAAATCCAAGACTCTCCACCCCCCTTGAACCGTCAAAAGAATGCAACGGTACACCCCCTGCAGAATCTGACTCCGGCGCACACCTAGGAACGGCGAATAGCGTATGGCCCGTGGCCGTGGGAAAGCTTCCGGGGAACTCGGGCGTCAAATCGGGGATAACAAGAGAAACAAAGATTACGCGACCTGTCTTGAGCCAGGCTTGCGCCCGTCTGTTCGCCTGCGCCAAGAGGCTCGCAGACCTCCTCGTCTATTGATTGGACTGAGCGGAGGCCCCATGCACGCAGTGAAGATTGCGGACAAGGACGTGCGCGGCACAGGAAGCACGGGTGACCCGCGGATGAAGCTCCCTTCTCGGATGTACACCCGAGTATGCCATGGAGTTTATGTCGGAGGCCGCCAAATGCTATAGTGTACGGCTATGTTGCGTTTTGGACGGCAAATTTGAGGATTTAACCTCCCAAGACTTCATTGCGATGGGCGGAGGACGAGCATACATGCGGTGGATGAGTTTTGTAGTACTGATGTTGGCTGCCGTTGTGTGCACCGCGCAAGAAGCGCCAGCCCCGGCGCCGGCAGCGCCTCCCGCCGCGCCAGCGCCTGAAGCGACGCCACCCGCTCCCGCTCCAGCACCCGAGGCTGCTCCGGGGCCTGCACCTGCACCCGAGGCCGCGCCTGCGCCTGCTCCGGCGCCTGAGCCGGCTCCCGCACCTGCACCTGCACCCGAGCCCGCGCCAGCACCTCCGGCGGAACAGCCTCCCATGGCAGAACAGCCCGCACCCGCTCCTGCACCTGCGCCCGCACCGGAGCCTGCTCCGGCGCCCGCTCCTGCACCCGCACCAGCACCAGAGCCTGCACCCGAGCCCGCACCAGCACCAGCACCAGAGCCTGCACCCGCACCGGCCCCAGAGGTTCCGCAACCGATTGCGAATCCCGCGTTACCTACCTTCGAACGCGTGTTTGGCGATATGGCCAAGCTGGACCCGAATATGGTTGCGCAGGTGAAAGCGCTGGAACCCGGTAAGCTGCAGTACGTTGATGCGAATCAGGACGAAAAGCCCGAAGAAGTCTGGTTCATCGACCCGTCACCGAGAATTCCCGCGCAGTACCAGCCGGTGTTGGTACGCGCCATCGACGAAGACAACGACCTCGCCAAAGGCCGGCAGCCTGACCAGGACAGCGACGTGTACGTCGCAGATTGGAATGCGGACGGCATCGTCAACGCGATCGTCGACTACACCGATATCAACGACGACCAAGCCCTGGACGAGACGGCCATGTATTTCGCGGGCGGGTCGATGGGCGCGCCCGAGAACGCGCTGATGGTCTGGTGGGGAAAGGATATCGGCGGGGACCACCTGCTCTGGCACAGCGTTGCATACACCTACTTCCAAGACCTTTGCCAGTGGAATTGCCACTTCAGCGGCGACGAGATTTTCAGTGCATTTACCCTGACGCCGGAAGCGCCCGAGTGGGTGCCGGTGTTCGAGAATCCCTTCGTGTTTTACGACCCAGATCGCGATACGGCGAGCGAAGAGACGATTCGATACGAATTCGTGGACGGCGCGCTGAAGTCCTACCGGCATAGCTTCGACGCAGACAACGACAGCACGCGCGAGTTGCCTCACGACTACGATGTTTCCGTGACGGCGTATGCGCCCGAGAACACGCGCATGGCCGAGGCCGATACGCAACGCGTCACCTTGCGCGGCATTCCGTCGCAATCCATTCTCACGCACCCCGCCGCCGCGGCGATGGGCGCGGGTATCCCGTGGACCGTGAAGATGCTGACGTGGGACGAGAACGACGACAACGTCGACGGCGACGGCAAAGCCGACCGCAACGAGCGTTGGGAAGGCGTCATCGCGAAAGGCAGCGAAGAGTTTCCGCAGGCAGGCGGTCCAAGTTGCGGGGCGTTCAACAAACGCTACGAACTTGACCCGAAAAGCGACAAGCCGGTGCGCGTGTATTTTCGCCCCGCGGACCACCGGATTCACTTGTTCGGCGCTAAGAAATCCTGGCTCGACGTCGATGCGGACGAAGACGGCCAGCCCGACATGAAATACGTGATGTCCGATTCGAATGGCGATGGCATCGTGGATACGTGGAGTATCGACATCGGGGCCGAGGGAACGGCGGACGACACGTGGCAAGCAGCGGACGCGACCATCGTCGATTTGGGCTGGAATTGGGCGGAGATGAATACGGTGTACAGCGGTGCCCTTGCCGCGGACGCGCCCGTGTTGTTCGCCCTATCGCAGCGATTGGAACAGGCCTTGGCGGCCAAGGGCGTGGATCCGGCAACCGACCCCGTCGTGCAATTGGTGCGAACGGGTTTTGCGGCACCCGCGTTCGACGATGCACGGCGGCGCAAGTATCTGGCCAGCGAGGAAACACGCGTCTACTATTTCGGCTTGATACGCGACCGGATGATCGCCGCACTCAAGAAGGCACACGACAATGCCGCGTTCTGGCAAGGCTTCAACGAGGCCCGCAGCCGCGGCGATTACGCGAAGATGCGCGAACTGGCCGAGACGGAGTTTGCGCTGACGGCCGAGTTGCCCGCCTATCCGGATTGGGTGACGGCCCGGCGGAATGAACTGCCGCCGACGCCGCGCGTGGCGTGGGCCCAGGATTGGGCGACCGACAATATCGGCTGGGAATCCGAGAAGATTGCCTACCGGGCATACTGGGGTCAGATCGATTTCTACGGCAAAAAGAAAGACATGCTCCTCCTGCCCGGGCTTAAGGCCGATGGAGTCGAGCGGGAACAGGACTGGGGCATGGACGCGTTGTTCGTGCGCGACACCGCGGGCTGCGGCGGCGTAACGCTCTATGTGAATGGCAAGGCATTTCCGGTGCGCAGTCCTCAGGGCGTTGGCGCAGCGACCTTCACAAAAGGGCTTGTCGAGCAGACGAACGACAAGGTTACCGTCGAGGTGAAGGCCGCGAATGTGGGTCCTGAAGGGGCCGCTTATACCGTTCGATTGCGGTTCACCGCGTTTGCCGGCCGTACGGATTCCGCGGTCGAAGTCCTGGTTGAGGGCGGAGCGCCCGAAGACAAGATTGAGCTTGGAATCGCCTTGACGCGCTTGTCGCATCAAGATTTGGTTGTCGATACGGCGGCTGGCGTATTCGGCGTGAAAGGCGAGCAATCGTACTATGTCGGCCCTGTCGGCATGGGTGTGGTATATCCAGTGTCGCGTTTTCTTCGGGTATCGAATCCCGCCAGCGAAAACGAGGTTGTGCTCGGCATCGAGAAGGCCGTGCCTGTTGTTTACCATATCGTCGCCGATTGGCAGCGGGGACGACAGTACCCGGCTGCGCCATCCACGGGAGACTGGCTGGAAGAATTGCGGCGGCTTGCGCGGCAGGCCGCGCTGAAGTAGGCGCGGCGGCGAATCCTTCTGTAGTACGTGTATTCTACGGAAGGTGAAGCTGTCGCCATTGCTTGACACCCTCTCGTACCGCTCCTAGAATAAGCTGCTCTACGCGGCGAAAGAAGCCTTGGATCGCCTTTGGCCCCTGCAGGCTGAACGTCGCGGATCCGAGACGAATCGTTTGGAAGTACGGCCAACTCCACAGGAAAATTCCCCTACATGACTCCGAATCCCAGAGATGCCCAACCCGGTGGAACACGAAAGAGCCTTCTGAGCCGCCCCGAAGCCGCCGGGGTTCCAGGAATGCGCCGGGACTTGGTGGCCGGGTCGAAGCGCCGAATCGGCCAGTTGCTTGTGGACGCAGGATTGGTCGAAGAACGGCAGCTTCAGCGGGCTCTCAAGGCGCAGGAAGAAAAAGGCGGCAAGATCGTCGAGATTCTAATCTCGCAGGGCTCTCTGGATACGGACCAGTTCGTGGATTTTCTCGCCCGGCAACCCGGCGTGGCAAGCCTGGATCTTTCTCACTACGAGGTCGCGCGCGACTTGGTGCAAATTGTGCCTCGCGAAATCGCGATACGGCACGAGATGTTCCCCATCGACAGAATGGGCCGTCTTCTTACGATCGGCATGGTCTGTCCCCTCGATTCGGCGACAATCCGTGAGATTGAGACCATCACCGGCCTGCGGGTCAAAGCGCTCCTATGCTCCGCCAAGGATATCCGGAATGCCATCGAACGCTACTATCCGCAGACCGATCCGGAAGTATCGACGGAAATCTCACTTGCGGAAGCCACCCCGAACGAGGATGTGCAGGGCCTGAAAGCGCCGATTCGGCTTCGCAACGTAGCCACGCTTATCCATGATGTTGACACGTTGCCCGCGTTGCCGGAGACGGTTCGGCGCGTTCAGGAAGCGACATTGGATCCCTTGAGCTCGGTCCGGGACGTAGCGGACATTATCGTTTTGGACCCGCCGATCGCGGCAAAAGTGCTTAGCGTGGCGAACTCCGCGGCGTATGGATTCCCGCAGCGCGTAGACGACATTTCCCTGGCCGTGGCGCTGCTCGGCTTGCGCGAAACCTATTCCATCGTGCTCTCCGCGGCGGTGGTGAATATGTTCGAGAAGTCGAAGAACTTCGACTATAAGAGTTTCTGGGTCGAATCGATGTGCTGCGCGGGGGCGACGCGAATTGTGTCGAAAGCGGCACGGCGCAAGCATCAGGTTGGTGTGTTTTCCGCGGGCCTGCTTCACGATATTGGCAGGCTTGCCCTTTCCGAGATCATGCCGGAACTGTACGCGAAAGTCCCGAAGGAGCTGACCGCGCTCGAATTGGTGGCGGCGGAAGAGGAACTGATCGGGCTATCCCACACGGAAGCGGGGTTTGTGCTGGCGGAGCGTTGGGGCCTGCCGGTGGATATCGTCGAGCCCATTCGTTTTCATCACCGGCCCGAGTTGGCGGTA
>JBAZRU010000132.1:0-12727 GCA_041662805.1 Candidatus Hydrogenedentales bacterium
TAGCCGGAATGAGCCAACTCGCCAAATCTCGGGCGCGCCGCGCGGCATCGCTGGGAATCGTGGCGTTGTTGGCAAGCATGGCGCACGCTGATGTCATCTATGAAAACTACACGGCCTACCACCATATCCTCGTGAAGGACAACCCAGATCGGCGTATTCTCTATTTCGACAGCGACGCGCAAACCGCGATGTCGCTCAAAGATCCGAACGCCGGCGGGTTCGAGTACACGCAGTTCTTCCACACGGCCATGCTGCTCGACCCGAGCATCGAGAATGTCCTTTTTGTCGGTCTGGGCGGCGGTACAGGGCCGAAATCGTTTCTCGCAAACTACCCAAAGGTAAATATCGATGTAGCGGAGATCGATCCGGAAGTCGTGAAGGTCGCGCAAAAGTACTTTCACGTGCCGGAAGATCCGCGCCTGCACATCGTGGCATCCGACGGGCGCACGTACCTCCAACGTTCACGGAAAACCTACGGCGCGGTCTAGGTGGACGCCTACGGCTCAGGACGCAACGGCGCGTGCATCCCCCCGCATCTTGCGACCAAGGAGTTCTTTCAGGCGGTCCACGGACGGCTGACCAACGGAGGAATTCTCTTCTACAATGTCATGGGAGTGCCGGGAGGTTTGAACGACGACGTGGTCCGCGGCATGGTGGTCACGCTGGAAAGCGTTTTTCAGATGGTCTACGCCTTTGAGGCCGAATCCAGCTCAAACACGGTCTTCGTCGCGCAGAAGATCGTGGCATCGGAATTGGACGCGAACGGGTTGCGCGACGGCAAAGGGTGGCCAGACGGACCCTGGTTTGCCCACCCGCTCGACAACACGGGGTTTGCCCAACTTGTCCAGAATCTGCGCGATGCAGGCAAGAAAGTCCCCGCCGACCTGGAACACCGCCTTTCTCAAGTGTCGTCCGTTCTCGCGGCGCCGCGTACCGGCAAGTTGTTCACGGACAATAACGTTACCCTCGACCTCGCCCCGGGCAGCAGGAAATGACGGGACATCGCTCTGTGACGCTCCTATTCGATCTCGATGACACCTTGGTCGTAGAGGAAGCATCCGCGGAAGCCGCGTTTCGCGCAACGTGTAGACTCGCGCACGAGCAGACGGGCGTCGATCCCGAGACAATGTACACCAGTATTCGCGAGAGTTGCCGCGCGTTCTGGCGCAATTCTCCGGCGCGTCCGTATTGCCTCAGCGTCGGGATTAGTTCGTGGGAAGGCCTCTGGGCGCAGTTTCACGGCGACGACGACAATCTTCGAATTCTGGCCGAGTGGGCGCCGACCTATCGAAGCGATTCGTGGCGCGAAGCCCTGCATCGGTGCGGATGCGAAGGGGATGACGCCATCGTTGAAGAGCTGTCCGAAGCATACGTGCGCGAGAGACGCATGCGGCATATCGTCTATGACGATGTCTTGGCCGTCTTAACGTATTGCCGACAGAAGCACCGGCTTGGACTCTTGACGAACGGAACTCCTGACCTTCAGAGAGCCAAGCTGGAGGGCTCGGGCCTTGGGTCCTTCTTCGACTCGGTTGTCGTTTCGGGAGAAGTAGGTTTCGGTAAGCCGGACGTGCGGATATTCGAACTTACCCTTGAACGTCTCGGCGGCAGCGCGGCATCCGCCTTCATGATCGGGAACAGCCTGCAAACGGATGTGGAGCCGGCAATGAAGCTTGGCATCACGGGCGTCTGGGTGAACCGGGAGAGGAAAGCCCGCGACGATTCTGTTGTGCCTGATATCGAGGTGACAAGTCTCGCCGAGTTAGAAGCAATCCTGTGACCCGGCGGACGGTGTCGTCGGAAGACGTTGTTTCGATTAGGTTACGACCGATTGCGTTCAAGAGCTGGGCGGCGAGTCCATTGTTTCGCGCACGGCGCGCAGGAGGTCGGCGCCGAGGTAGGGTTTGGAGATAAGGCGCAGCCCCGACTTGATGACGAAATTCGAGTGAATGGCATTTTCGCTGTAGCCGCTGCTGAACAGGAACCGCATGCGGGGACATTTTGCGCGAATGCGGTCCATGACTTCCCGCCCGCCAAGCTTGGGCATCATGACGTCGAGGATAGCCATGTCGATCTTGTCCGCATGCTTCTCGAACACGCGGAGGGCCTCTTCGCCATCGACGGCCTCTAGCACGGTGTAGCCCGCGGACTCCAACACTCGGACAACCAACCGCCGCACCATTTCTTCGTCTTCAGCCACGAGGATGGTCTCGGCTCCGCCAACGGCGCGTACCTCGATCTTGGAGCCCACCTCTTCCGCGGACCGTTCCGCAATGGGAAGATAAACCTTGAAGGCGGTTCCTTTGCCCGGCTCGCTGTAGACGTGAATGAGCCCGTTGTGATGCTTGACGATGCCGTACACCGTCGCGAGGCCCAGTCCCGTACCCTGCCCCACGCCCTTCGTTGTGAAGAATGGCTCGAAGATGTGGGAACGCGTCGTTTCGTCCATGCCAAGTCCGGAGTCCGTCACACTGAGCAACACATAGCGGCCTTCGGTCGCCCACAAGTGATCCTGGCAATATGCGGCGCCAATCACGACATTCTCCGTCTCGATGGTTAATGTCCCGCCCGTGGGCATAGCGTCTCGAGCGTTAACGCACAGATTCATCAGTATCTGTTCGATCTGCCCCTTGTCGCCGCACACCAAGCCAAGGCTATCACCCGGGATGAAGCGCAATTCGATGTGTTCGCCAATGATGCGGCGAACCATCCGCAGCACACCCTGGATAAGGTCGTTGAGTGCGAGATTGACAGGCTTAATGATCTGGCGTCTGCTGAAGGCTAGTAGTTGCTGTGTCAGTTCCGAAGCGCGTTCCGCGGCCTTGCGCACCTCATCAAGGGACTCATGATTTGGAGAATCCGGTCCCAGATCGCTTTGCACAATGTCGACGTTGCCCAGAATAACCTGAAGCAGATTGTTGAAGTCGTGCGCGATCCCCCCCGCCAATTGGCCCACCGCTTCCATCTTGTGCGACTGCAGCAATTGCGCTTCCAACTTTTCTTGCGCTTCTTCAGCCATCTTGCGTTCGGTAATGTCCAGATGCGTGCCGCAGGCGCGAATTGGCTTGCCGTCCGCAGCCCTCTCGATTACACGGCCCTTGTCCAACACCCAAATCCAATCGCCGGACTTCTTCCTTAGCCGGTACTCCGCCTCATAGGATTCGGTCTTGCCTGCGAGATGCGCCTCCAACGTCTCGTTGACCCAAGGGATGTCATCGGGATGGACAAGCTTCTCCCACGAGTTGACGTGCGGCTCCACTTCATCCAGCGCGTACCCCAGCATGGCCGTCCAGCGCTCATTAAAGGTAACCCGCTGGGACCGAATGTCCCAATCCCAAGCGCCCAACTCCGCTCCGCGCAAGACCAGTTCCATGCGCTCTTCGCTCTCGCGCAGTGCCTTCTCGGACTTGCGCCTGCGCTCGCCGTCGAGAAAGACCTGCGCAATCAGCATGAAGACGAGCGGATAGAACACCAATACGCTCGGACCGACTTTTCGCAGCACGTCCAAACCCATGTTTGGGATCGTCATTTGAGCCGCCAACATGAGTACGTGTACGAGCACGGCGAAGCCCCAGAGGCGCAGCGGCGTGGCCCACGCGTCGTTTCGCCGCCGTAGATAGCCGAGGAGGGCGCCGAGAAGGGCCGACTCGGCTATCGTCAAGACGCCTGCGAGCGCGCCCGCCCCGCCCAGGTGCACGCGATACACTCCGCACATCAGCGCCGACAGCAGTGCTGCAACGGGACCGCCAAACAGACCGGCCAAGCTCAGGATTATGGAACGTCCGTCATAGATGACGCCCGGCGCGAAATGCATCGGAGTCATCATTCCGACAATGCCCACGCACCCAAAGAGGAGCCCCGTCACCAACCCATACAGCGCCGGGCTAGACCCGTCCGTCCGCCGCGCCAGTATCTGCAATACAACGGCCAGCGAAATCAACAGCGCCATATTCTGGATTAGTTCGAGGACCATCTATTCAATCATCGCCCCGGTACGCGTTCGCCCCCACAAGTCCCCCAATCCCGCGCACTCACCGCAAGAATCCGGTACAGCGCACATTCTTCAGTGCGCGAAAGCGACTAAACTTCAATTGGACAATCGTCTTCGCGTTACTCCAGACCCAATTCCGCGGCAAGGTCGAGTACGGTAAATCGGTTTCGAATGTACCGCGCGCGCTGAAGCGCTTTGCGGTACTCCTCTACGGGGGCCGTCATTCCTTCGGGTTCGGTTGGGCCGCCGGAAAGGCGGATCGCGTGCGCGACAGTCTCCGCTGGAAGGAGATCATGGCCAACCGCTTTGCGAAGTTCGGGCAGTCCGTCGCGAAACTTCACAAGTTCGGCACGAATGCCGCCGGAATCCAGGGCTTTTTGTGCCCACTGTTTGAGCACTTCCTCGGCGATTGCGGGTCCCCAATCTTCGACGGCCCACGCGCGTATCTGCTCTTCGCCGGGCTGGGCCGCCACCAGCGCGTCGATGTTCATGCAGGTGGGATCCACGTCGAGCACCTTCTCCCACAGGCGCAGACAATGCACGGTGGCCACGCCCACTTGCACGCCGTGCAAGTCGTTCGATGTCCCGTAGAGGGCCTGCTTCATATCGACGTAATGCGAGATGAGGTGTTCGCCACCCGACGCCGGCGACGACGAACCCGCGACAAGCATGGCCAAGCCCGACAACAGCAATGCCTCCATCACGAGTGCGGCCGCGTTGGCATCGCCGCGGCCCACAGCCTCCGCGCTTTCGAGCATCTCTTCCACGATGCCTTCATAGAATCGAAGCGCACTCTCGTCGTAGAACTCGTTGCGTAGGAAGTGGGCCGTGCGCCAATCGGCACCGGCGGAACACTTCGACAGAAAATCTGCGACGCCCGCGGCGGTCATGCGCGCGGGCGCGGCCGCAACCACTTCAGGATCGGCAAAGACGCCCAGCGCGGGCTGGCACGGAATGGTGCGTTTCAGGCCGCGCACCTTCATCGCGGTAATGCCAGAGGTATATCCGTTCATGGATGCCGCCGTACCGTACAGGAGAACGGGGCGATTCAGTTTCGTGCCCGCGTGTTTGGCCAAATCGCAGACAGAACCCGAGCCAATGCCGACGAAGAAGTCGGCGTCGCGGCCCTCGTCAGCGACTTCGTCGCCTAGGTGATCCGAGGCGTCAAGCCGGGCGCTGCCGTAGACCTTCTCGGAAAGCTGCTTTCCCGCGGCGCGGAGTTCCGCGAACGGGGTGTCGCCGACGGCCTTGCGGGTATTTTCGTCGGACACGACAAAGGCCTTCGGTCCGCACTTGGCCTTCGCGAAACGTGCCATTTGCTTGGCGGCATCGGCTCCGATGTGACAGACCTCGATGGCGAGGCCTGGCGATACGGCATATGCGCGGGCAAGCAACTCCCCGCGCCTTGTTTTGGTGGACATGAAATCTCTCCCGAGCGCTTACTGCTGTGACGCTTTGCGCGCCGCTTCTATGCGCTTTAGTTTGCGCCAGAGCGTGTTGCGGCCCACCCCCAATAGTTTGGCCGCTTTTGCCCGGCTGTTCTTGCAGTGGCGAAGCACGGCAAGGATATGCTCCGATTCGACCTCTTCGAGAAGGCGAACCGTCTCCATTGGCTTTGTTACCTGCGTGCCCGAGGCCCGTCGCACCATGAGTTCGACTTCCCCCGGCTGCAGCGGCAGGAAAATGTAGCCGAAAACGCCAAGCCGCATGGCGGCAACCGCTTCGCGAATCTGTGTCGCTGCCGCCAACACCAATGTCGGCGCGCGATCAACCAGCGTCGACGCCGTGTCAATGGCGTCCGTGAGGATAACATCCGGGACGTCCCCGGCAATAGTATGGCCGTCGGTCTGGAGCAAGGTGCTCACGGTCACCCGGAGCGCTGGGTCCACAATGTGGAGTTGAACATGTGCCATGACGACTAGGCTACGACGGAATGGCTGCAAAAGTCCACCCGCAGAATTCCCCTTTGGGCAGACTCTTATGTACACTCATATCCTGTTTGGCCGCTGGCAGATTAGAAAGGGAGTAGTTCTTCATGAAATCGAACATCGCCATTACGATGCTCTGTATAGCGACGGCGGCTCTGGGTCTTCCAAGTCCCACCATGGCCCAATCCTCCGACTCCGACGGAACAGACAAGCCCTTCTTCAAGAAGTCCTTTCTCCTGGGCGCTCACCGGGGCGGGGAGTTGATGTGGCCGGAGAACACCGTTCTGTGCTTCAAGGAAGCCGCGAAGACCTTTCCCGGCATACTCTTGGAGACCGACGCGCGAATGACGGCGGACGGCGCGGTAATCCTGATGCACGACGGCGAAGTGAATCGAACGACGAATGGGACGGGCAAGATCGAAGAACTGACCTTGGCTCAGATCAAGGCGCTCGACGCGGGCTATTCGTTTACGAAGGACGGGGGCGCGACATACCCGTATCGCGGCAAGGGCGTGACTGTTCCGACCTTGGCGGAGGCGTTGGAGGCGGCGCCCGATTCGAATTTTCTCGTGGAATTCAAGGGGCCGGCGGCGCTGGCCGATGCGTGCGTGAAGATCATTCGCGACACGAAAGCGCAGGACCGCGTTCTTATTGCATCGTTCAAGCCGGAGACGATGGCGCGCACGCGGGAGATCGCGCCGGAGTTGCCCACGTGCTACGACTTTACGTCGGGCGCAGCGTTGCTCAGCGCGTTGCGTGGAGACGCGTGGGCCGCATACAAGCCGACGAGCGACGTCCTTTCGATGGACGTGGACATGTTGCCGCAGTTCCAGCTCAAACCCGAGGACATCAAGGCCATCCGCGCAAAGGGCATCAAGTTTCAGATTCATACCTTGAATGAGCCTGGCATTATGCGGACCTATCTCGACCTCGGCGTCGACAGCATTCTCTCGGACGCACCGGACCTGCTCGCCAAAGCAATCGACGAATGGAAGAAGGAATCCGGAAAAAGCTGACGTATGAATCTTGCAGACTACATCCTATCCGTAGACGCGGAAAGCAGGGACAGACACGTCTCCGTCCGCCGCGGCGGACTTCGCTTGTGTCAGTCCCTGTTTTCCACTGTCTCTCGCCGCAATTAGTGCGAAATGGCGGAACCGCAAGATAAGACTAATCATTCAAGTGACCTCGACCGGCAATACCGGCGCCAAGCAGCTTGGTTTGCTGGCGAGCGCAATCGTCTCCTGCGCAAGGTAGACATCGCGTCGAAGAAACGCGTACTCGACCTGGGGACAGGTACCGGCGTGGTATTGCCTGATTTGGCATGGCGCTGCGGCGGCGTTGCCGTGGGCGTGGACTGCGACGTAGAGGCGCTACGGTTAGCTCAAGGTGTGCGCGTTGCGGGTCGCGCGGAATCCCTGCCCTTTCCAGATCACTCCTTCGATCTGGTATTCACGCAGATGTTCTTTCTTTGGGTGAAAGACCTGCGCCTCGCGCTATCCGAGATCGCCCGCGTGATAGAACCCGGCGGGCATCTGGTCGCGGCTGCTGAGCCGGACTACGGTGGTGTGATTGAATGCCCAGAACGCACCGCCGGACTGAAAGCGTATGGAGATTTGTTGCGAAGCGAGGGCGCCGACACGCAGGTTGGCAGCAAGCTGGGAGCGGCGTTGCACGCAGCAGGATTCGAAGCGACAGCGGGAGTACATCCCTGCGATCCATTGTCATCTACCGCGAGTGAAACAGGGGGGGACGAGGGTCCGGTGAAGAGCAAGAGTGATTTTGCATTCCTGCCTTATTTCCATTACTTGTGCCGCATGCCGCGGTAATGCAAGACGCCCGGCACGGAGACCGGGCGCTACAAGAAGCATTTGAGAAAGGAACGGCAGTTCTTGCTATTTTGCTTCGATCGTGGAGACTGTCTGGCGCGGCACGCGATTCAACGAGAAACCGATGACCTCCGCGGGCGTCTTCCCTTTGTAGTTCGCACCGTGCTTGCCGGAATAGTAGAGCGAAAGCACCAGCCCCCGAAGCCCGAGGTCGAGCAGACGAAACGTCGTAGCTGCCGGCTCAAACCATGAGTCCGCGTTTTCCATGTTGCGCACCACAAAGCGCAATACGCTGGTCGGCGCAAAGTACAGCACCGTCAGAAACAAGTTCAGGTCCGCGGCGTCTTTTGGCGGCGCGCTTCCGATAACGTCGTCGACGTGCTCAACGCAGCCGAGTTGCGTGAACGACGGAAAGTCATCGACAGCCGGCACGATCAGCTCCGCCACTCGCTCAAGCGTGCGGCACGCTTTCGGACCAAGGATGCGCGAATAGTGGTTTGACATGGGCGCTATCCTTTCACCAGTTCTTGGCCGAGCTTGTACGCCAGGGCCATCACGGTAAGCGCGGGGTTGATGCCCGGCGCGTTCGGGAAGATGCTCGTGTCCGCCGTGTACAGGTTGTCGCAGCCGTGCACCTGGAACGCCGGATTTACCACCGAAGTCTGCGCGTCGGTGCCGATGGCGCAGCCGCCCATGAGGTGAAGCCCGAAATACATCGGCGACTGAAACATGCTTTTCGCGCCAACGGCCTCAAACACGCTCCGCACCAGTTCCAGGCCGTCGTCGCGGCGCGCGGCGTCCTGTGCGGTAATCTCCTTCTTGACTTGCAGCTTGCCCTTGCGGTCGACGGACAACTCCCCCGTCGCCTCGTCGCGCACCGCAACCTCCACGCACGCATAGTGACGGTAGCGCTTCATGAAACGCTGCAAGTCCACGCCGCCGCGTCGATACAGCATGGCAATACTCACCGGGGGCGCGTACACGTTTTCCAGCTTGTAGCCTTTCTTGCGGAGACCCTTATCCGATGACTTCACGGTCTGGAACGCGCCTTTGTGTGCATCGACCGGTTCCTCGAATTCGGCGAACGACATGTACTGCGGGTGCATGGAAAACCCTTTTCCGAGGGCAGGCAAGCGGCCGGCAAATCCCGACTTCAGCAGAATCTGCGTGGTTCCGAACGAGCCGCCCGCGAGGATGCACTTCTTTGTCTCATAGGTCTTCGGCCCGCTCCCGTTGTGTCCATGCACTTTCACGCCGGATGCGCTGTGCTCCACGCGCTCGACGAAGAACTCGGAGACCAGTTCCAGGCCTTCCTTCAACGATGGCTGAATGAAGGCGACAAGGGTGCTCTGCTTGGAATCCCTGTGGCATCCCCCCAAGCATGCGATGCAGTCGTTGCCCTGCTCGACACCGCAATCGCACTGTCCGCGCCGCAGCGCAGCCCAGCCCACCTCCGCATGGTCAAGCCCGCGAATGAATAATTGGGCGCTGCGGTTGCGCTGTTCGGGAGGAAGTGTCTGCAGCACGACCCCGTTCTCGGCGGCCGTGTAGTAGGAGTCCATGCCCTCGGGCGTGAAATACGAAACGCCGGACTGCGCTTTCCAGTCTTCCAACGCGATTTCGTCGAATCGATCTTGCAGCGCCTGGTTCACGACGGAGCCGCCGCCCACGCACTTGCCGCGCAGGAAGCCCATCAGACAGCGGGTGTCGTACTCGATGCCGCCTCCCCAAAACATCTGGGCGCAGTAGTCGGCTTCGTTGGGTGGATAGGTATCGGCGGTCAGGTGCTTGCCCGCTTCGATGAGGAGACACTTGGCGCCCGCCCGCTGCAAGAGTCCCGCGAGCACCCCCCCGGACGAGCCGGACCCGACTACAATGAAATCGTACGTCGTAACGCTAGCCATGACTGTGATTCACTGCCTCCCCCAAGGCGCTGTCGCTATTTGCGCTTTTTCTTCGCGAGAGACTCCATCTTCAACCCGATTGCCGCGGCCTTTAGAATCGAGAATGGGCTGCCGCCGTAAATCGCGTCCAACAACTTGCCGAACAAATGATACTTCTCTTTTGTGTACGGATACCAGTACACCTCGGGTTTCGACGTGTGGTCGATCAGCACCGACTTCGGATTGGAGAATCCCTGCAATCCCAAGGGCCCCTTGTAACGCCCGAATCCGCTGTCCTTCGTCCCCCCAAACGGCAAGCCGGCATTGCCTTGCGTCGCAAGTACGTTGTTGATCGACAGGCTCCCCGCCTCGACCCGGCGCGCCACGCGCTCTGCCCTGGCGAGGTCCTTCGACCACACGCTGCCGCTCAACCCATACGGCGAGTCGTTGGCCATTGCGATGGCCTCTTCCTCCGTTTTGAACTTTTCCACCGTCACGACCGGCCCGAAAGTCTCGTCTTGGATAACCTTCATGGACTTGTCGACGTTCGTGATCACCGTTGGCGGAATCGCATGCGAGCCTTCTCTGTGTTGCCCAGTGGAAAACACCTCGGCCCCTTTGGCCTTGGCGTCCCTCAACTGCTCTTCGACGATCCGCACCTGGAAATCGGCAGTGATACATCCGACGTCGAGATCGCCCGCATCGGGCTTGCCCTCGCAGGCCCCGGCGTGGCTGAGTTTCTCGATGCGCCGTTTAAGCGCGGCCACGAATTCGGGGTACACGCCTTCTTGCACGATGATCCGCTCCACCGACGTACACGTCTGGCCGCAGTTCATCATGCCGCCCCACGCCGCGGCCTTCGCGGCGCGCTCCACGTCTACGTCGTCGAACACAACCATTGGGTCTTTTCCGCCCAGCTCGAGTTCCACGGGGATAAGATACTTCGCCGCCTGCTCCATGATCTGGCGTCCGGCGCGCGTACTTCCAGTGAACAGGATTTTGGAGGGACGCTGATCGATGAGCTTGCGCCCCACGTCTTTCCCGCCGTACACGACGGTGATGGCCTCTTTCATGAAGCCGCTTTGTTCGACGATTTCTTCGATCAGACCGCACAGCGGCGTCCATTCGGAGGGTTTGAACACCACTGAGTTCCCTGCCGTAAATGCCGTCACAATCGGCACGAGCGCGAGGTTCAGCGGGAAATTCCACGGAGAGATGATGAGGACGGTGCCGATGGGTTCGTAGAAGATCTTCGACTTCTTTGGGAACTGAAGCACCGGCGTCGGAACCGCCTGGTCGGCGAGAATCTTCTCGGCGTGCTTCTGGTAGTAGTGAATGATGTCGAGAATAGCGAAGACTTCGGATACCAGCGCATCGGTGCGCGCCTTGCCTGTCTCTTCCACGATGCGGTCGACAATCTTCTCCTTGTTCGCAAGGAAGTAGCGCTTCAGCTTGCCAATCTCGTCCAGGCGCTGTCGTACTGACATCGCGCGTATCTTGCCGAACGAGGCCCTGGCGCGCTCGAACGCTTGTTGAATGTCGGCGTCACTTGGCTCACGGAACGTATAGACGACCTTGCCCGTGCGCGGATTGTGCACGGTGATTTCGCCGGGAGTTGTGGGGAGATTAACTGGAGTTGAGGAGATGGTGACAGGGCTTTCCGTTATCATTGAGTGGACCTCCGCCTGCAAAAGACTCGATTATGAGGTTCGTGTTCAAAGACAAAGGACCAGCGCTCCGCGGGCATACCAGGAAAAAGAGTGAGCCCGTTTCTCAAGCGCGTAATTGTCTGGACAGCCTACGCCACCGGCCAAATCCAAGGTGGCAACCTGACCGTCGGTCAAGCTGGACGCACTATATCAGATGGGGCAAAATGCTGCAATAGGCGGGGGAACGACAGATTGATTGGAATGCGCGACGGGGATTATTCACCCCTCAGCGACGGGTGGACAGGGAGCGAAGCGCCCTATTTACAGACTCCGAGTCGGGAAATTGCAGTTTGAGGTCTGGGTCAAGCATTACGGCGCCGTCTTGGAGCGTGAAATGGCGCTCCTCCACTTCGCCGTCTTCCTTCGTCACACGAACGGTGTGGCCCGCGCGGTAAGCACGAAAGTGCTTCCCCTGAACTCCTTTCGAGAAGTCATACTCTCCTCGCAATTCGTCCGCGCTGTCATCCGATTCGTTCATAGTAGCTTCTCCGTTCGCTCAAGGACGCCTTGCGGCAGCCTATGATGCGTATTCGTTCATCTCTTTCAGTATAACATACGACAACAAGTCTACCCATGATGGAAAGGCCGATATCGAGCCATCTGTCTTCGTGCAGGGAGTGCTCGTGATCCAGAATGGTGATGGCGAAGGGGTCATTGAAGACTGTCTTGCCTTCTTCAAACCCAATTCCATGCTTCGCCTCGTTGCGCTTGGCTTTGTCCTCGTCCCATTCAAAAAGCAGGTTCATTTCGAGACCTCAATCTCATGCAACCATACTCACTTCGCTATTCCGTGTTCCTAAGGCTCGATGTTCCCCGCCGATTTCGTGGCCACCGAAGGCACATCCGGCCCGAGCTTGACGCCGGCTTGTGCGCGCGAGAAATCGTTTCCGGTTAGGGCAATTCCCGAGGTGTGGATACCCGCCAACTCGAGAAACACCGCCGTGCTTGCCGGGGCGGTCGAGTTGCGCACGGCCGCATCGCGCACGTTGACGAGCCGAACGACCGACACGCCATCCGGCGACGCTTGCGCCTTCAGATCGTCGATTGCGAGTCCCGTCACGTCGTCGCACACCACCGCGTGCCCGGGCGCGCTCAGCGCGGCGGGCTCGGGCATGCCTCCGTCGACACGCCACCGGACCTTGCCTTCTTTGCTCGGTTGGAGAACCCAGTAGTTCTCTTCGCAGAAGAGCTGCACGTTGCTCAACGTAAGCCCCGCGACGTGCCGCGCATACAGTCCATACGAAGGCAGGCCGCCAAACATCGTCGCCTCGGGGTATTCGTCCGCGTATTCGGGCACAATTTCATCATCGGCACGATGCGGGCCGCCGCCGATGAAGCGGATACGAATATCGGATAACGTCACGCCTTCGACGTTGTGCCCCGGTAT
>JBAZRU010000133.1:0-12719 GCA_041662805.1 Candidatus Hydrogenedentales bacterium
TGGATGACTTGGGTATTCCCTCTCCGGAAGAGCTGAGTTCGCAGCCGCATACTGCGCCGAGCACTGTGGCGGCAAGCGGGGCCGTTCACCTCAGCGACACGGACATGGCGGAATTGGGATACGCGACGGCGACGGAGGCACGTGGGGACTCATCGGCATCGGCGACCGGGGAGTCTGGAGAAGAGGCAATGCCCAGCGGTCCGGCGACTGCTGCGCGGCTTCGCAACTCGCGGATGCCGATTCCGCGATTGGGAATTAAGGAAATCGCCTCGATCGCGGCGGGGCTTGTGTTTACGTTTGCGACATTCTTCTTCTTGATGTCGAACAGGGGGCAGCAGGTGGAGGAGGTGAGTCTGTCGACGCCGACAACAGACGTGGAGAAGCCGGCGGCAGACGCAGAGAAGACAATTCACGAAGCCCAAGGCGCCGCAGAAGAGGGACAGCACCAGGCTGCGGCGTCTCAGGTGGCCCAAGCCGGCCAAACGGGCGCCGCAAGTCCGAGCTATCGTGAGGCGAAGACGCTCGAGATCGAGAACGCGTATAAGGCGCTTCCGAAGGATGCGCCCGAGAGCGAGGTGGACCGGCTTCAGTCGATGATCGACGCCCATATCGCGTCGGAGCCGGCCAATCCGGATGCAGCCCAATTGCTGCGTTGGAAGGCCGAATTGTATGAGCGGATCGAACAGCCGGTGGCCGCGGTGGACACGTACAAGCAGGCGCTGGACGATTACGGTTCCGCTCCGCGGCAAGACGAAACGCTTATGGCCTTGGGCCGGCTGTACATGAAACTTGGCCGCCCCGAACCTGCTGTGGGCGTGTTGCAACAGTTGCTTGATCGTTTTCCCGGATCGTCGATGCTGTCTGACGCGCGACTGCTCCAAGGGGACGCGCAGCATGCATTGGCCAAACGGGACGAGGCGCGCCGGTTATACACCCAGGTTGCCGTAGGAGAGCCGAATTCGCTGAACGGTTCCATCGCCTACGGAAAACTTGGCAGCATGGAAATAGAGGACGGTCGATTCGGAGAGGCCATCAAGCTTTTGGAAGCACGGCTTGAGATGGCGACCTCTACGGAAGGGCACGAGCACATATATCTCGTGCTGGCCAAGGCATATAGGGGAGACGGAAAACTGAAGGAGGCGGAAGATACGCTTCGCGAGTTGATCGACTTCTTCCCCGACTCGGAGCTGACGCCTCAAGCCTATGTGGAGTTGAGTCAAATCTTGGAGCAATCGGGAAGGCGGCCAGAAGCGGTGAGGGTAGCCTCGTATGCTAAAGGCCGATTCCCAGGAAATGCGGAGCTCCTGCGAAACTACTCCACGATGCAGTCTTTATCCGGAGATGAAGCGGCGGCGGCGGAAGGGCTGACCGAGGGATTGCGCGCGGGATCGAACTCCTCGGACTACCTGTTGGCGACAGCGCAAAGCCTGGCCAAAATCGGCGAATTGGAAGATACAAAGAAAGTCCTGACAGAGCTAATCTCGACCTATCCATCGTCCACCGAAGCGTTCGACGGGCAAATCATGCTCGCGGACATGCTGTATAAGAACGGCGAAGCAACGGAGGCGCTCGAGAACTTGGATGAGATGGAGCAGGTTCATGCGAGGAAGCCGCAACGGCTCCCCATCTTCCTGGCGCGCGGTACGATCTACCGAGACCTGGGCCTGATCGAAAGGGCCGCCGAGGATTACGAAAAGGCTGCTGCGCTTACGAAGGAATCCGCCGTGCTGGCGGAATGCGCGGATGTGCTATTTCAAGCGAATAAGCTCGGAAGCGGCCTTGCTGCAGCGGAGCGAGTAGATCCGGCTCAGTTGCCCGAAGATGCGGCATACCGTTTCCTGACGAATTACGGCACGGCGCTTATGAATGGCGACGCAGATGGGGCCGTGGAGATGTTGGAGAAGGCAGCAAACAGTTACCCGAAACAACGCACTCGCGAAGGGGACCAGGCTTTGCTCAAGGCGTATTTGGGATCGGGGCGCGAAGCGTCCGCCCGTGTGCTGGTATCGAATATTCAAAGCCAAACGCAGAAGGACCGAGCAAAGCTCCCCGAGTTGCAGGAGGCAGCCTTGATACTCGGGGATCATCTCTTCAAGAAAGGAGACTATCGAGCGGCGGCAGATACCTACACGCTGGTGGACGATCCACGTGTCCTGGAGCCAACGGACGACACGTCGTGGGCGAAGTTCCAGCGGGCGAATGCGCTGCTCATGGCGAACGAGCCCAAACGAAGTCTAGTGTTGTTCAAGGAAGTGGGTGCGGTGGATTCTCGCTACAGCGAAGACGCCAAGCTCAAGGCGGCCTATATTGAGGCATCGCTCAAGCTGCGCGTCCCGATATCGTTGACAAGCGGACCTCAAGAAACCTCTTCGTTGCCCAAGTCTTCATCTACAGCATCGGCGCCGGAGACGCCCCAGAGTCCAATGACTCAGACTCCCTCAATAGATCCTGCGACAACAGCGGCTGGCGGGTAAGGTGTGACGTGGGACCGGACATTTACAGTCGATTGAAAGATTGCCTGGAGCGTCAGATAGCGGCGTATGAACTGATGTTGAATGAATACCCGGAGGTGGATGAGGCGGCTGAGGAAAGGGAGCTGGACGATATTCTATCGCAGCAAACTGCATGGACGGCTCAGACCCGGGACTTGGAACAGGAGTTCCACATTTTGTTGCGGGAATGGCAACGCGCAAACGATGTCAGCGAGGCGCAACGCGCCGAAATAGAATCGCTCTCTTTACGCATGGAGGAGTTTGCGGCGCGCCTGATAGCGATGAACGACAAGGTGGTCGCGCGAATCGATGCGCGCTTGAAAGTAGTTGGACAAGAACTCGGCCAAGTCCGGAAAGGCCGAATAGACATGAGCCGGTATCGCGCGGGCGATGACGAGCCAGGCTATATGGACAGGCACATTTAGCCCGCGCTGTGCGGAAGCACTTGAGCAGGCCCGTTCGGAAACAGGGCCAATGGTGGATTCTACTTCACAATGCCGAATGCGGAAGTCGACATAAAGGCCCTTGCGGAAGCCTTCGAATTATTCACGCGGACGACGCAGTCGATGGAGGAGTCGTATCGCCTGCTGGAAGCGCGCATGCAGGAAATGGATCGCGAATTGGCGGTGAAGAATCGCGAGCTCGCGTTCACGAGCGACTACCTGAACTCGATCCTGGAGGGGATGTCCGACGGCGTGATTGCGGTGACCACGGATGGGATTGTGACGACCTTCAACCAAGGGGCCTCGCGGGTGCTTGGCTACCGGGCCGACGAGACCGTCGGGCGGTTGTTCAGCGAAGTCTTCGGAAGGGCATTTCCTGCCCCGCCCGGACGCAATGCCATGGAATGGCGTACGATAGACGGACGGCCAGTTCTGGTAAGCGAGTGCGACTCGCCGCTGTCGGATCGCGACGGCAAGCACATTGGAAGCGTCAAGGTCTTTCAAGACTTGACGGAGATCGAGGCGTTGAGGACGCGCGTGCGCCAGAAGGATCGCTTGGCGGCGCTTGGAGAAATGGCGGCGACGGTTGCGCACGAGATTCGAAATCCATTGGGCGGTATTCGCGGGTTCGCGGCGCTGCTGGCGCGCGATATCGAGGAGAACGACCCGCGCGCGAGGCTGGTGGACCGGATTCAAGTGGGCGCGAAAGAGCTGGAGCGAGTGGTAAACGAACTACTCGAGTATACGCGGCCGATTCAACTTCAATTGCAGACCTTTTCCTGCCACGAAGTCGTCGCGGCCTCGCTTTCGTACATGACGATTGACGATTCGATGATTACCGTATCAAATCTCGTGGAGCCGCGACTGACCGTTGTCGCGGATTCGCATCGCATCCGGCAGGCGCTCATGAACATTTTGCTCAACGCCGCGCAGAGTATCGAAGGGAAGGGCGAGATTGTGATTCGAGGCGAGCGGGACGCGGGTGTCGTGAAGCTCGCGGTCTCCGACACGGGATGCGGTATGACCACCGAACAAATCGAGAAGGTGTTTTCGCCGTTCTTCACGACCAAGGAAAAGGGAACGGGATTGGGCTTGGCAATCGCATCGAAAATCGTAGAGACGCACGGAGGTGCCATACAGGTCGAAAGTGAACCGGGAAAAGGGTCTACGTTCTACGTAACGTTGCCATGCGCGAGTTAGGCGCGGCTTTCGTTGGCGTGAGTCTTCGACCATAAGCGGGCCTCCGATGAATCGGGCAGGCACGCAGGGGATTGGCAGCACACATGGCAAGAGCACAGATACTCGTCATCGACGACGAGACGTTGATGCGCGAGTACGTACAAGAGGCGCTGGAACGGTCGGGGCACACGGTCCGCGCGGTGTCGAACGGGAAAGAAGGCATCGAGGCGTTTCGCAAGCACGGCTTTGACGCCGTCGTGACGGATCTGAAGATGGCTCCGGTGGACGGCCTGGAGGTATTGCGGACCATCGGCGAAGAAAGTCCCGCGACGCCGATCATCATGATGACCGCCTATGCGACCGTGGAGACGGCGGTGGCCGCACTGAAGGCCGGCGCATACGACTACATTCTCAAGCCATTCACGCCGGACGAGCTTGAGATGGCCGTATCGCGTGCTCTGGAGCGCGAGCGGATGGCGTTGGAAAACCGTTATCTGCGCTCAGAACTGAACCAACCTTACGACTTCGCGTCCATGGTGGGCGAGAGTCCGGCAATACTTGCGGTCTACGAGCAGGTCAAGAAAGTCTCCGACAGCAGGGCGACGATTCTCATTCGCGGCGAAAGCGGCACGGGAAAGGAATTGGTTGCGCGCGCGATCCATCACACGGGCGCGCGCCGCGACAAGCCGTTTATCAAGGTGAACTGCGCGGCGCTGTCGGCGGGCCTCTTGGAGAGCGAGCTGTTTGGTCACGAAAAAGGATCGTTCACCGGAGCGCATGAGCGAAAGATCGGGCGCTTTCAGTTGGCCGACACAGGGACGCTGCTGCTGGACGAGATAACGGAGATTAGCCTCGAATTGCAGCCGAAGCTGTTGCGCGCGTTGCAGGAGCGCGAGTTCGAGCGCGTTGGGGGAACAGTCTCGATTCAAGTCGACACGCGAATCATCTGCACGTCGAATCGTCAGCTCGAAGAGGCTGTGGAGAAGGGCCAACTGCGAGAGGACCTCTTTTACCGATTGAACGTAATTCCCATTATGCTGCCGCCATTACGCGAACGAAAGGACGATATTCCGGCGCTCATGGACTTCTTTCTCAAGAAGTATGTGCAGGAGAATGGGCGTCGCATCACGGGATTCTCCGATGAAGTGCGCACGCTGTTTCTCGAATACACTTGGCCCGGCAATGTCCGTGAATTGCAGAACACGATTGAGCGTGCAGTCGTGCTGTCCTCGACGCCGGTGCTCAGGCCCGAACACTTCAGCCTGAACTACGCGCTTGCTGGCGCGCATGGAGGCGGCCAGAAAGGCTTCGCCGTCGGCGCGACGGTGGCGGAAATGGAGAAGCAACTCATATTCAAGACCCTGGAGCATTGCGCACAGAACCGGACGCATGCGGCAAAGGTATTGGGGATCAGTGTTCGCACGCTGCGAAATAAGCTCAAGGAATACTCGGAGTAATCTCGATTGCCTGCAGTTCGGAATCTACTCCATCGACATTGTCAGCATCTTCACTCTTTGACAGATCCCCTCTTGGGAATCTACTCTGCTGCTGAATCACTCAGCATGAATTGGAACACCGCGTGAGCCAGCTTGTTGTTCGAGAGGATCGAATCGGCCCCGTTCGGGGACTCGTCACCGCATGCGCGTCCAAGGGTCGCGCACTTGCGCCGGTGGATCTCGAGCGTTGGCTGCGGCTCGATCGGGCCGTGTTCAAGACGACCAAGGTCGATGTCCTCATGCTAGGACTGGACCTTTCGTTGATGCGGACGCTCGCCGAAACGGCACGCGCGCTGGATATCCGCCTTTCGATAAGGACCGATTGCACTACCGCCCCGCCACGTGGCGACGCGCTGCGATCCCTCGCGCTCTTGGATGTGCTTCTGTGTCCAGCCGGCGCGGATTCGGACGTCGCCGGATGGCTGGCAGCGTGCCGGGAAGCAGGTCTGCGCGCGCGCGTGCAAATCATGGGAAGCCTGTTGACCGAAGCCCCGCCCGCTTGGGTGAAGGACTCGCTCACGCCGGACCTTGTGTCTTCCGTCAACCTCGCGGCATGGGACCCCTTTGTGGATACGCCACGCGGCGACGCATCGAATACACAATCGGGCCTGGATAAGATGAACGCGATCGCATCGGAATTGGCCGGACGCGGACTCGAAGTGAATCTGCTCGGAACGCCGTTCTGCCATCTCCAGGACGAGAACCTCGTATACGCGGCAAACAGCCGTCAATTCCACCTCGACCATCAGCATTACCACAGAGAAGCCTATGGCCTGGCGCGAAAACTCCACGGCGTTCATCCCGTTCGCGCACGCCAGATCTTGCTGATGCTCCTGGGCATGCATACCTCGACGGACAATCCGATCGATCGCATTCTGATGCCATGGATCTGGCAGACTCCCTGGGTGCGCGCGCGCGCTTGGGCGGCCCACAAGGTGCTTCGTCATTTCGGCTGGAGAAAATGGGAGACGAAGGATTCGGAGACTGAGTCGTCCACGGAAGCCGCCAACCCCCACATGGCGAGTGTTTGTAGCGCATGCCGTCTTCGACGTATCTGCGACGGCATGACGACCGCCTTTTGCGAGGCCTATCCGGGCCTGTCGCCCAAACCGCAATCGGGCGAGGTTGTGCTGGATCCTTTTCACTTTTCCGCGCGACAGCCCAAGCACTACGACGCAGTGGACCTGGCACGCTTGACGCAGGACGCGCGATGGGCGGTTCTCGCAGAGCAGGCGAATGCCATCATTAGGAATCGTCCACCCGACACCGATATCGATTCCTTTTCCTATCAACTGGAAGGTTCATGGAGTTTTGCAGCGCCGGGAAGTCTGCGATGGTACTCCTTCTCGCGGGGCGAGAAGACATCCACTCCGCTGGCGCGACTGGAGCCGCCCTTCACGTTGGCAGTCACCGTTGGCGGGGGCATAGCCGAGTATGTGGGATTTGCGTTGGGCAAGGCGTGCCGGATCATGTGTCCGATGACGTCGTACACGCATCGGCTCGTTCTGCATGTCGAAGGAGACGGGCAGTACGTGTTTCTGCGAGACGGAAGCCCGGTGCGGCCGGTGGAGTTTTCCGGCAACCTGTATGTTCCGACTCTGCTCGGCGCGGCCATGGAACCGCGCATTTGCGCACGCAACATCGACGGAACGATTGCCACGCAAGCGGTTCAGATCTGGCAGGGCGCGACGGAGCAGAGCATCTCTTCGACGCCTAAGGTGTTCTCCATCGTCACCGTGTGCACACGGTACGCGCGACGCCTTCAAGCATGCCTTCAAAGCATCGCGCATCAGCGCGGAATCGACCTTTCGACGGTGGAAATTCTCGTGTCGCATGTTCCGGGCCTCGATGCGACGGGGGACGTCATCGACAGCATTCGAGCGACGTGCCCCGAGCTCACGTTAACGCCGCTCACGTTTGGCGAGGAGCTCGCAAACGCAAAAGGTTTGATGCTGAACGAGGCTTTCGATAAGGCGCGGGGCGAGTGGGTTATGGTTCTGGATGCGGACGTGGTCCTCCCCCCCACGCTGCTTGCGAGGCTTGCCGATCTTCCCGCGGATTGCATGTTCGCCGTGCCGGATGGCCGCAAGATGCTGGATCGCGACACGACCTCGCGCGTGCTACTAGGCGAAATTGCGCCGTGGGACGCGTGGGACAGTCTTGTCTCAGGGCCGGGTGAATATCGACGGAAAGAAGTGGATGGCGTACCCATCGGGTATTGCCAGTGCGTGCGACGGGCTTGTCTTGAGAAGGTCCGTTACGAGGAAGCCAATCACTTCGAGGGAGCGGACTGGCGTTTTGGAAAGGACATGCGGGACGTATTCGGCGAGGAGACGCGGCTGAGCGGAATGCCTGTTCTTCATCTCGATCATGGCAGCAGCAACTGGTATGGAGCACTGAGACACTTCTGATGGAACTCGACGGCCTTTTCACCAACAGCGCGCTCATCTGCGTGGATATTCAAGAGAGTACGCGACCCGTGCCCATAGCGGAAGAGCAACTTCCTCCCGATTGGCGAGCGATGGGATTCACCGTTGCCGACGTAAATGCGGGTAGCGCATTTTCGTGGGACGTGTGCCTGCCTAATGCCGTGCGCGTCGTGGAGACGTGCAGGGAGCATGGCGTGCCCCGCGTGTTCCTTCATTGGGGCTACCAGTTTGAAGACGGCATGGACCTGGACCCGGTCGTGCGCGCGACGATGATACGCAATCACGGGGCCGATGCCTCCCACTGGTCCGGCTACATCGGTCAGAAGGGATCGCAGCCGGCCGCCTGCTTGGGGATACGTCCTGGGGAGTATGTGCTGGCAAAGACCGCGCAAGACGCGTTTATCTCTTCGAACATTGGATTCGTGCTGGCGAATCTGGGCTCCCGCACTTTAGTATTCATCGGCGGTCACACGGAGGCGTGCCTGGGCAAGACGGCCACTTCGGCCAAGCGACACGGTTTTCGGACAGTCTGCATCGAAGATGCGACCAGTAACGCGCGTGAATCCACGCGGTTGAAGGGTATCGCGGAGAGCCAGTTCGATGCGATAGTAACCACGGAAGAATTCGTGGCCTCCGTGCAACAGCACTTCCTGAAGAAGCAGTAGTCCTGGCGTCTGCTTGTAACTTCGGCACACCAATCGGAGCCCTGCGATGATGCATGCCTCTTGCCGACTCCTATTCATGCGGATCTTCTCCTTCGTCTTGATTGCGGGTTTGACTGTCTCGTTTGAGGCACGCGCTCAGTCGAGTATCATTCCCGCGTTTCCGGGCGCCGTGGGGGCTGGTTCCATGACGCCCGGCGGACGCGGAGGCAACGTGCTCCTGGTGACGAGTCTCGACGATTCGGGGCCCGGCACACTACGCGAGGCCTGCGAGGCAAAAGGGCCGCGCATTGTGGTTTTTCGCACCGGGGGCCTGATCGAACTGAAGTCGCCTCTACGAATCCAGGAACCGTTTCTCACCATCGCGGGGCAGTCCGCGCCGGGCGGAGGGATTTGCCTCAAAGGCTACGGGGCCGTTATCGCGACGCACGATGTCGTGGTCAGGCATCTACGCTTCCGTCCGGGCGATGTGTCCGGCGAGGAACAGGACGCGCTCGGCATCACGAATGCCGCGAACGTAATCATCGATCACTGCTCGGCAAGTTGGGGAACAGACGAGACCTTGAGCGTGACGAACGACTCCAAGGACGTTACCGTGCAGTGGTGCCTCATCTCGGAGAGCCTTAACCAATCGATCCACGAGAAGGGTGCGCATGGCTACGGATCGTTGCTGCGAGCAAGAGACGGCACGTTTAGTTTCCACCACAATCTCTACGCGCATCACAACAGCAGAAACCCGCGTCCTGGGGGCTATCCGGATACGCCTGGATTGCTCCTCGATTTTCGCAACAACGTCATCTACAACTGGGGCAGCAAGGCCGGATATAACGCCGACGACACGATGCGCATGAATTACGCCGGAAACTATTTGAAACCCGGCCCTTCCACCAAGGAGAGCGAACGTGGAGTCGCATTCTCTATTGGCGGAAGCGGCACGCAGATTTACATTTCCGGGAACGTCGTGGAGGGTTCCCCCACGGTCAGCGGCTACAATCTTTATTTATTGCGTTTCCCAGACGACCTCTCACGCGACGCATTGCGAAACGCGATGCAGTCCGAGCCGTTCGACACACCGGCCATTCCGGAAGAAACTGCCGAAGCTGCTTACAAGCGCATCGTGAAGGATGCAGGGGCGATGCTGCCTGTCCGCGATTCCGTCGACCTGAGCGTGCTGGAGCACGTGCGCTTGGGTCGCGGCGCAATCATAGACAGCCAGGCGCAAGTTGGCGGATGGCCGGAGTACGAGCACGGCACGCCAGCCCCCGACTCCGACAGCGACGGAATGCCCGACGCGTGGGAAAAGGAGCATGGGCTTGATGGCGAGAAGGTTGCCGATGCATCCGAAGATGCGGACAAGGACGGCTACACCAACATTGAAGAGTCCTTGAACGCCACGAATCCTCGGGGCAATCCGTAGGGCCGCCGTCACCAATGCGAGCACCGATGCGCGCACGCGAAGAGATGGGGCATTCTAAATGCGCAAGAAAATGCGTCTCCGGTACATCCAATGAAGGATTAGCCAATACACAAGGAGGACAGCGGCGCCGTGAAGGAAAGGCTCATAGGCAGCACCGGCAACGGCAAACAATCCTTGTCCAAGATGTATCGAGAGATTGGTCTTGACGAAGTCGTGAAAGAGATGGGCGATACAGTAGGCGGCAATTGAGTTCACGCCGATGACGGTGAGCGGGAACGACCAGCGGCTCACGCGGGCCCAGTCAATGATCGCGTAAAACGCCGCCATAAACAGGAAGCACCAGCCGCCGCTGAACAGCACCCAGCTCGGCGTCCATATCCGCTTTACCACGGGGCAGATTCCGAGCGCGCCCAGAAGCCAGCCCGAAAACAAGCCGACGCACCCCACGATAACCAGCAACCTGAATTTCTTGCGGGGTTCGCTTTCGGTGTTCAGGATGTTGCCCGCGAGAAGCCCGAGGAGCATCGTTGCCAACGTCGGAATGAAGCTAAGTGTTGAGTAACCACCGCCATTGCATATAAACGGCTTCTCTCGCGAAAAGAGGTTCAAGAACCACGTATCGAACGCCCAGGCGAAATTCGTGTTCTTGTTCCAGTGCGCCGCGAATCCCGTCAGGTTCTCCGGCCATTCTGGCGACAGCTTGATGGCCGCCCAATCGAAGCCGGGGCCAGGCAGCGGATAGAGGGCAAATGCCGCCCAGTAACCAACCAGCAAGGCCGCGAGCGCTGCCAACTGTGCGCGGACCGAACACCACCCCAACAGGAACAGAAATCCGTAGCCAAGTCCGATTTGCGACAGGGTGTCCTCGAACGTCCACCGCGTTTGCTCGGACGTGGTCGACCGCAGGAAGACGCCAAGCATCACGAGCAAGAAGGCGCGCCAGAATGCGTGGAGCGACATGCGCTTGCGCGACTGTCCTTTTGCGAGGCGCGCGGCAATGGAGAAGGGCAATGCGACGCCCACGATGAACGAGAATGACGGCTGAATCAGGTCGTGCAGCGAACACCCAACCCACTGAACATGGGACTGATGATGGGCGAGGAATTGCCAGAGCCCACTTTCGGGCCGCGCCGCGGCCACGGCACCCAGGCTAAGGACCTCGGCCATCATCAGAAACATGACGAGCCCTCGATAGGCATCGAGAGAGTGGAGTCGCTGCACAATGGACATGGACGGCGTGGTGGAATTGATTACGGTGCTCATTCGATTGCTACCTCTATAGGGACGATGCGAGCGGATAGCATAAAGATGCCGCAGGCCAATATCCAGAGAATTGCTGGGAGGCACGAAATGCCTTGCCTTTTCGGGGATCATCCTGTAGTTTAACGCTCGGTCGGCCTATGACGCGACGGCGTCCGGGCGAATCTTTGCAAGGCAGCGAATCGGAGTCGGGTGCACGGGGAGTCGCGTCTCCATGCAGGAGGGCTGAATAGTGTCCTGGGTAAACCGCGTTCTTGCGTGTTGTCTCCTTTCCGTTTCGTTTGCCGAATTGCCGGCGCAGGCCCAAAACGCTTTCATCAACTTCGAAACTTCCCAAGTCCATCCCATCGACTTGAGTCCGGACCGCAACACGCTCGCCGTCTGCAATACGGCGGACGCCCGCGTGGAACTGTTCGATGTGAGCACGGGAACGCCTGCGCCGATTGGGTCCGTGCCGGTAGGCGTCGATCCAGTAACAGTTCGCTTCCGCTCCGACGCGGAAGCGTGGGTGGTCAATCACATCTCGGACAGCATCAGCATCGTCGACATACTGACCAAGCACGTCGCGCAAACAGTCGCGACCAAGGATGAGCCGTGCGATGTTGTGTTCGCGGGGACGCCAGAACTGGCGTTCGTGTCCTGTTCCCAGGTGAATACCATTCAGCGCTTCGACCCTGACGACCTTGCCGCAGCGCCCACGAATATTCCCATTGAGGCGGAAGACCCACGCGCGTTGGCTGTGAGCCCGGACAAGACCAAGGTCTATGCGGCCATCTTCGAATCCGGTAACGGCTCGACCATCATCGCGGGCGGCGCCGCGGGCATCGGCACGCTTGGCTTTCCGCGCAACGATGCGTTGGACGATCCCACGAATCCCTACGGGGGCGTGAATCCGCCACCCAATGACCCCAACGACACGAAGCTGCCGGACGGCCAGATATGGTTCCCACCCAAAGATATCGGCAACGGGGCGCCGCCGCGCGTGGGGCTTATCGTCAAGAAGGATCCGGCGGGTGTGTGGCGCGACGACAATGGTGCGAATTGGTCGCCGTGGATCACGGGAGCAAATGCAACGCTTTCCGGTCGCTATACGGGTTGGGACGTGGTTGACCGCGACGTGGCCATCCTTTCGAATTTGAACGCGCCCGCGCCGAGCGTGGCATATGCGGAGCGTCTAATGAACCTGTGCATGGCCATCGGCGTGAACCCCGCTTCGGGAGAGATCACGGTGGTAGGGACCGACGCCACGAATGAGATCCGCTTCGAGCCTGTCATTGGTGGGCGGTTCCTGCGGGTGGATATCGGCATTGTGGACGCATCGAATCCGGCGAATACGAGTGT
>JBAZRU010000134.1:0-4753 GCA_041662805.1 Candidatus Hydrogenedentales bacterium
AACCCCAGGGCGTGAGTCCGCCGACTTCATCCGTCCCGAGCCCCCCGATCCGTCCAAGCCCTACCTCGACTTTAAGATCGACGTTTTCGGACAGTTTGGCCCACAGTACACGCATCCCTTTGCGTTCGACGAGGAGAACTATCTCTGTTCTTTTTGTCCGGAGGGATACCTGCCGCCATTCGGCCCTTTCAATCCTCCCATGGGCGTCTATTACATGAAGCCCAACGGCATACGCGAACTGCTGGCGTTTGATGAGTGGCAATCGACTGGACAGGCAATTCCTGTTATGACCCGCACGCCGCCCATGGTGCGCGCGTCGAACGTCCGACCCAGGGATAACTGGGGGGTATTCACGTTGCAGGACGTATATCATGGGCCGGGACTTGCCGGCATCGCGCGCGGAACGGCGAAAAAGCTACGCGTCATCGCGCTAGAGTACCGCGTCGCCCGCATGGGCCACGGGGGGAACGGGGGCGAGTGCGAAACGGGTCTCTGTCAGACGCCAATCTCGCTCAATAGCGGCAGTTGGGACGTCAAGCATGTTCTGGGCGAGGTCGACATCGAGGCGGACGGTAGTTGCAGCTTCGAGGCGCCCGCTCGCACGCCGGTTTACTTTCAGGTGCTTGATGACAAGGGCTATGTCATCCAATCCATGCGAAGCTGGGCAACTCTTCAGAACGGCGAGTATTTCTCCTGCTACGGATGCCATGAGAACAAGATGGAAGCCGGACCGCAGGTGACAACTGCCCGGAAGTCTGCAAGAGTCTACTCCAAGGGCGTTCAGAAACTTCAACCCTTTGCGGGCAAGGAGCATCCGTTGGTCAAACGGCTTGCGTCGCAGTCCTGGATGGACAGCGCGGAGAACTACCTGGGGGTCAACGCCCCGCGCTCACTCGACGCGGACGCGCCTGTGGACGGATTCAGTTATGTCCAGGAAATCCAGCCCATCTTTGATAGGCACTGCGTGCGCTGCCACGACGCCTCGCAAATCGAAAAGAGTAAGATCAGCCTGACCGGAGAGGTCGCGAGACCGGAGAGCATCAAGCTGCTCGGCGCAGAATGGGGGGCCGACCCCAAGCGAGCCTTCACGCACTCGTATGTCGCCATCACCACCTCCGGCGATCCCGATGAGAACCCGTGGATGAAGTGGCTGAAACCCCGTAGTCGCGCCGTGATGCTTCCGCCGTACCACACGGGGGCGTGCAAGAGCAAGATAATGGACTACCTCGAACCCGGGCACTACGACGTTAAGGTCAGTGAAAACGAGAAGCGCACCTTCGCCTGCTGGCTGGATTTGCTCGTCCCCTTCTGCGGCTCCTACACGCAACACAACACGTGGACAAACGCGGAAAAGGCGGAGTACAACTACTTTCAGGAAAAGCGACGCGCCTATGCCACAGCCGAACTGGAAGTCCGGCGACAGACCGCGAATTAGTCCACCTCTTCCACTATCCCCGCACGCACTGGGTTGCGCTCCTCTGGCAAGGCCGCGCAGAAGTGACGTTCTTTGTCACCCCGTTATGGCTGATACGAACCACTCAATTAGATCCACAACGCCTGGTAAATTTAAGACTCCTGGCACGAAGCACAGTGCCAGCATGAACAATAGACCCCGGCTCCAGGCGTAGGGCGCGAATCTTCGATTAGTGCCCCTGCCAACAGCCCATAGTAGAACCTCCGCGAACAACCCGCCTGTATATAGAATGTTGGCACCGACGGCGAAGAAAATGACAGAAAACAATGGCACGAAATCGTCGTCTGGGGGAATGTCATGACCTGATAACTCGATTGAAATGCCCAAAAATATCAGGCCAAGAATACCCCCCACGAGCAAGACCATGTTGTAAACAAACCTGCGCCTTTCCCACCAAAGCAGGGTTGCTAACACCCCGTCTTTTCTCGGGGCGTAAGGAGCCGGTCGATCCAAACCTTGATTGGATGCATGTGCTTTGGAATATCGTCCGGCATCGCTTTGCCTTCATCTAGCACCATGGTTGATAGGTCCTGAATCTGCTGTTCTTCAAACCTAACAGTTTGCAGATAACAGCCATCAACATGCTCAAGAGACTATCGAAAGATCGGACCGGTGTCTCTTGCCCAGGCAGCCATAGCTCGCTGACTCGATAGAATGGTCCAAGAGCGTCCCGAACCTTCCCCGCTTTCGCAGCCTCCAGGAGATCCACAAATAGTTCGGCGTCAAATGGCTCGGCCGTGAACATGACGTGGCCACAACCTCCGTCGAAGTCTTTCCAACCAAGCACTAGTCCGACGTCACAAGCACCTTCTCTAGTTGGTCTAATCCGAACTAGGGTTCCAACATCAATCTCCTCTATGGTGAATGAGGCTGTGCCCGGCGGCAGCTCTTGTACCCATTCCGTGATCAACTTAATTACTTCGTCTCGTCCCATTTGAGACTCCAAAGCGTAAGCGCCGTCAACACGAGTGGCGAATCGGCGCAACGGCCTAGACGAGAGGCTCCTCTTCCGTGCGCACTTCGCAGGATGAGCCGATGAGCTGAATTCCACAGAAATCTTCAAAATACATCTGATAATGCTTGAAGCGTTTGTTTCCTCCTTTGCTCAACTGAAACTCCGTGCGACCGTATCTGTTGTCCCACACGCGCAGCACCTCCGCTAGCCAGTCAGACGTAGCGCGAACCGTGATTGAATCGGAGTCGACTACGTGATCCGCGGACACACACGTGCCGTCGCAATATTCCAAAGCAAGAACTTCTTTGAACATTACTGCAACGTGTACACGCGCATGTTCGGGTAATGCACCGCCATACGTAACGCGCAAGTCCCTGCCAGTCAGCTTCAGGGTTGGCCTCTTACTCTTTGCGTTTGTTGAGAAGGGCAGCGGGATCGTATCTGGTAGATTCTCCATGGCTCAGTGCAATCCTCTCGCGAATGGAATAACGGTAGTACCTATTCAGAATCCATGCATCACCGAATTCGTCACGTGTTCCGTCTGCCCCTATGCCCACTCCACAACCCGTGGTGAACCGTGGAGGACGTGCTCCACCGCGTTAACTTCAGTCTGCTGGACGTTCTAGCCGGCATGACCATCCTCCGGATTTATCTCACACGATGCCGCGACAACTTGTATACCCATGACATGATCAAAAAAGATCTGATAGTGCCTGAAGCGCTTGTCTCCCCCGAGGCTCTTCTGTAATTCCGTCCAACCGACACGCTCATTCCACCGGCGGAGCACTTTCGTTAGCCAATCGGACGTGGCATGAACGGTGACTTCTCCGAACTCAACGAATAGATCTGCGTGACATGCGCTACAACACCCTTCGGCATAGGTTTCGAGAGCAAGGACCTCTCTGAATGTCACAACCGTGTTCACATACGATTCCTCGTCATAGAGATAGGCAGCGTATGTAACACGCAAGTCCCTCTCAATCATCTCCAGAATGAGCATATCCTCAGATTCACTCGTCGTGTACGGTAACGGTATAGTGGTCGTCGAAGAGTCCATGGTTTAGAACATTCCCCTTATCTTCGGAAGGAAGTCTGGGCCAAGTTTGATTCCCTTAGCCCTAATACAGGGACGGCAATTCCCTCTGAATTACCTCAATTGAAACCAAACTCAGTTGTCTTTCATCTCTGCTTGCAGGAGAGACAGGATTCGTCTATCTTTTTCATTGTCAGAGTTGGCTACCATATCGACTGCGCCACTGCCATCGTCAATTTGGTAATTAGCGTCAGCGCCGCGCTCCAGAAGCAATTTCACCATGTCGAAATAGCCCCAACTTGCTGCATTCATAAGAGGACTATGATAGCCACTACGGACGCGGTTAGGATCTGCCCCTAAATCGAGCAACAACTTTACGGTCTGCACATTACCCTTGGGCCCGGTCGCCAGATCCAGTAACGAGTATCCATCTGAGTCAACGGCGTTCGGGTCGCCTCCAGACTGCAACCATTTGGATAGCGAAGAAGAATCCCCATCATAAGCTGAAGCAAAGGGATTATCGCTACTCGGTTTGTAGTACCGTTGCTTATACGTCAATATCAAGAATCCAACAACAGCGAACAAACACAGCGCGAAAGCAATTATTCTTCTTGGTGGCATATACCTTCCTCAACGGCCGCGGGCGTCCATGCATCAGGGCCCTATGGCAATTCTCATTTGGGTCTTGCTTACTTGCGGAGTAATTTCATCCACTTCTGGCCTACGAAAGGTTGAACGCTGATCGTTACAAAAGGCCCAATCATTGAAGACTATGACTATGATCTTGCCCCCGTCTCGAACCACACCCATTCCCTCTGACTCCCTTGCAGGTGCCTGGGGAACCGGGGACTGCCGAGTACTCTGAAGATATTGATGAACAGTAAGCCCGTGAGCTACGTGCGCCGCGTTCGGCGAACGCTGCGCTACCGAATGCATCACGCGGCAAAACCGAAAGGAGTGGCTGGAACGCTTGCCGCTGTGATTCATCGACATCGAGAAACCGGAAAGCAGATGTGCGCTTCACGGCCTCCTTGGCCTTCCTCGTCGCTATCTTCGCGTGCGCAATCATAACCCTGTTCTACCACAGACACGCTGAAAATGGAAACGGCTTCCGCTGCAATCCGCTCACGAAGGAGCGCTCCCCCTCATTTCCCAATTCGCGACTGTATTACAATCTGGCATTCTTCGATTATTTCGCGGAAGTTGGTCTTCAATTCCGTTCCTTTCCGCGTTCTATGCGTTCTCTCGCGGTAAGTATTCTTCTGCAATTCCCCGTGGTCCCAGTGCTCCC
>JBAZRU010000134.1:4763-8395 GCA_041662805.1 Candidatus Hydrogenedentales bacterium
TTTGATGCTCTTCCCGCTTGATTGCGCACTTCTCGGTGTTCATCGGCACATATCGGCGGCGATTGCGTGACCGAATTCTCTTCTTTTCGTGCGTTTCGTCTGTTTCGTGGTTAAGTCTCCTTTTGGTGCGGCTATGCTACTCCGTGAAATCGGTGACATCTGCCACCCCCGGATGCTCTTCGAGCCCCCTGCCCCAAATCGTCCTTCCTCATGGTGGCGTGGTCTCGACCGCGCCACGCGCCCGACCGTGTGTGTTTCCCTCTTACCTTCAACCTTCAACCTTCGCCTTCGCCTTCGCCTGCCGCCTGACCCCAGCGGCCCTGACGCTCCCGACTCGCAGTTCCATCCTGGACATCCTTGTTAATGGCTCTTTCTCCTCCCCATACCTCGAACCCCACAGTGCAACAAACTTCCCCTTATATATAGAGAGTGTCACAACGCAAGAGGACCCGAACCATGTCTACACATACCGTTTCCAGAATCTGCTTCGCCCGATCCCGGTCCAAAGACAGGTCCGCCGTCGTCGACGCGAGGGAATGCCAACCCAATCCCCGTATCTTCGGAGACCGCCTCCCCGGCGGAGCACCTTACGACAACACCACGGTCCCCCGGCGCATCGTCAGGGGGTGCCCCGACAAGCTGGGACAACCGTCCGGCCCGTCCTTCCCTGGATCCAGAGACGCTAACTCAAGTTCCTCCTTAATCTTACGAGCCTTTACGAGCGAATCCTGCGCCGCGCCCAACGTCCACGACACTCTCCGGGACCCCCTTGAATCGTCAAAAGATCCGTGGGTGCACCCCCTGGGAAGATTTGGACGCGGGCACATGGAAGCGAATCCTGCGCCGCGTCCAACGTCCACGACACTCTCCGGACCCCCTTGAATCGTCAAAAGATCCGTGGGTGCACCCCCTGGGGAGATTTGGACGCGGACCCATGGAAGCAATATCTTCGCGGTCCCCACTCCAGAATCCAGGATCTAAGCATCCAAAGTCCTCTACCCCCCTTGAACCGTCAAAAGGTGGGGACACCCCTGGGACCACGGCCACCCTGCGACGGCTAGCATAGAAAGTCTTGTTGCCTTCGCCCATGGTCGCAAGAGGCCAATCGGGAGATTGGCGTTCCCGGGCGGATGTGACGGCAAGGCCGCAACCCTTTCCGGGTTGATGAGGAACTGCCATTGGCCCCGTAGGTAGTGGCGCTTCGTCTTGACGACTCCGCGCCGCAACCTACGGCTAAGGAGGCATAACACCTACGGCGTAAAGAAGGAAGCTGAGGCCACAAGTAAGGAGACTGAGTCCACGAGCAGCGGCATATCGTTGAACAGAGGGCAAATTGCATATGAACACCTGCAATTAACTTGCCGATTCTCGGGCAGAATCGAGTGCCCCCACTTTTGAGACGCACACCCGATGAGGGGAAGTCATGTGTCATTCGGGAAGGCCCTGTGCTATGCTTTCGGTGCGTATTTCCGGCCCGCTGCAAACGTTGAAGAACGAGCCGGAGCATCGGCTGCACACTTCCCAGGAATAGGCGATTCGCGTCTGCGCGTTGTCTCGTGCGCTTTGCATGCTCCGCACACATGAGGATTGCGTGTTGTGATTGAGTTTTTGAGCCGCCCCTCGTCTTTGCACGCCATGCTGGTTCATTTCCCGCTGGCGTTGTCCGTGGTCGCCATTCCTCTGATCTACGTGTCCGCCGCCAGCCGCGGCGACCGTAATGAGCTTCGATGGCTGGCTGTCGCCTGTTACTCGGTCATCGTGATAACCGCATTCCTGGCCGTTCAGTCGGGTGAGCGCGCCATGGACCACATTCCACCCTCGCTGTCGCAGGATGTCTGGGAGACAGTGGAACGCCACGAGGGGATGGCCGAGAAGGTTTGGATTTTCGCATTGGCGACCGCCGCGCTCCTTGCGGTCAGCACGATACGGATACGGAAACTACGCGTCGCCGCGATTAGTCTGGCCCTCGTTTCGAGCGTACTGACTGCCGGGTGGATCGGGATTACCGGGCACTATGGCGGCACGCTCGTCTACGAGCACGGCGTGGGCACGCCCGCCATGAAAGTCCACGAAACAGTGCCCTCTCCCAAGCCTGAGCCAGCGCCGCTCCCCGTAGCTCCGGCTCCAATGCCCGAGCCTGCGCCGCAGCCTGTCGCTCCGGCTCCAATGCCCGAACCGGCCCCTGTGCCTGAACCGGCGCCCGTCGAAGCAGTACCGCCCCCGGCAGTCGCGCCGGAAGCGCCAGCAACGCCCGCGCCCGTTGAAATGCTGCCAGTGCCACTACCCGCGCCGGAGGCTGCACCCGCCGCCCCCACACCCGAAGCAGCGCCTGCCGAACCGGCAGTCCCGGAGGCGTCGACTGTCGAGCAGCTAACACCTGCTCCGTCCGAGGTTGCCAATTCCGAACCGTTGCATCCTGCGATTCGCGAGTTTGCGGCGGAAGAGGCGAAGATGGTGAGTTATGCGCGCGATGTGGCCCCTATCTTCGAACTGCACTGCGCCGAATGCCACAACCCGGAAAAGGCCAAGGGCGATTTGGATGTCTCCTCCGTGGCGGCGCTCATGCTTCCCGGCAAGAAGGCAGGACCGGCTGTTGTGCCTGGCAAGCCCGACGAGAGTTCCGTGGTTGAGTATATCCGCGGGGCAAAGCGTCCCCAGATGCCCAAAGGCGAAGACCCTATCAGCGAGCAGGAACTCCATATCATCCGCATGTGGATAGCCGCGGGAGCCGTCGATGACTCGTCGCCCGCGCCTTCCGTCGTGGAACAAGCGGTAGAACCCACGCCGGCGGAGTCGGTTCCCGCCGTATGAGGCGTTGGAACCCGCGCATCGCGTAATGGAAGAGCTCGCATTCGAATCCGTAGCCAAGGCGGTGCTCTTCACGCATCTGGTTTCGGCTGTCTGTCTCGTTGCCGGGTGCATTCATCTTTTGTCACGCCTGACGAAGGCCATCCGCAACGGAACCTACATCGCCCAAACACGGCTGCACGCCACGATTGTCACCGTCGCGTATGCCACCTCGTGTCTCCTGGGCGGAATCATGTATCCGGCTTTTCGCGTGCGCGTTCGCCAGGACTACCTTGACACGGCATTCCCGTGGGCGACCGGCCTCTTCGAGATCAAGGAGCATCTCGCGACTCTGGGCGTCGTGCCGGTCGCGTCAATCTTTCTGCTCTCGCGCTTCTTGAATGTGAAGGACCCGGCGCATCGCGCCTATTTGCCGCTGTACGTTGGTCTCGTTGGCTTTGTGCTGTCGGAGGTTGTCTTCAACGCGTGGTGCGGCTGGTATCTCACCTCGTTGAGGTCGGTGTAACATGACGAAGCTGCAAACACTGCTGATAGGATTCCTGGCCGCCGCCATTGCCTATGGCTTCGCGTTCGCCCTCAAACCGCCCGCGCCCCGCTACTATCCGATCGAGCACACGTGGAGCATGGCCGACTTGAAGCTGCAACCCGTGACGATGTGGTATGGCCGTTCCGCCGTGAGCTTGGGCATCGCGGCGCTCGCGGGCCTGGTCGCCGCCGGCCTCGCCGCGCGCATCGCACACCGCCCCTTCGCGCGCCCGACCGTCGCAGTGCTCACGACGCTGCTCTTCGTCGCCTTGGGATTGACCGCGGCGTTCATCGTCTAC
>JBAZRU010000134.1:8405-12711 GCA_041662805.1 Candidatus Hydrogenedentales bacterium
CCCTGGTTCGATGGCGTTCCCGGTCGTTCGACACATTGATATCTCGCGTCGCCGATCTTTGTCGAAAGTTGACGCCTTGCCCGCAACGCCGTAGCATAGTTGATCATGAAGAAGAAGCCTCCGGTACAACTGGAGTTTGCGTTGCGCGATGAGACGCTGCTGACTCGCGAATTGGAAGAGCGAATCGGCGCTCCCATCACGATCACCCTCACGGACAACGCGTCGACCGTGATGTCGATGCGCCGCTCCCGCGAGGACGGACGTCTTGCGCTGCGGCTCCACCACATGTTTCTCTACGCGACGGCCACGGTTGTCGCGGCTTTGGCGGCGTGGATCAAGCGCCCGCGCTGCAAACGTTCGGGGGCGGTCATCGATGCGTTCATTCGCGAGAATCGCCACATGGTCCGGCGCGCCGCGAAGCCGGTTCGCGAACTGCGCACCTCGGGCACGGTCCACGACCTTGGCCGCTTGTTCGACGAAGTCAACGAAGCCCATTTCGACGGGTCCGTGCGCGCGGCCATCACGTGGGGCAAGCGACCCGCCACGCGCCGCCGCCGCTCTATCCGGTTTGGAAGTTACGCGCGCGACGAGAACCTTATACGCCTTCACCCGTATCTGGACCAGGAGTTTGTGCCCGAGTTCTTCGTGCGCTATGTCGTCTATCACGAGATGCTCCATGCCCACCTTGGCATCGAGGAATCCGAGACCGGGCGCCGGCGCATTCACACGCCCGAATTCAACCGCATTGAACGCCGGTATCCCGATTTCGAGAAAGCGGAAGCGTGGCAACGCAACCCCGCCAACTTGCGCCGGCTATTGCGCTAAGGCTGACCTGCACCATGAAACATGCCCATCCGGAAACCAATCCAGTCCTTAGAACAATGCGCTGGCTTGTCTACGCATCCATTCTGACAGCCGCGTTTCTGATTACCATGGGAATCGCCTACACCGTTGTGTTGCGGTCGGGGCACGCCGAAATGCACAAGCAGCCCAATCCCGCCGATTCCGCTTCCGAAGCCGAAATCCTCGAAGATCTACGCCGAGAGATGAAAGGGCTAACCCACGAACTGAGCCAGCGTGCTTCCATTGAGCGGACTCCGCCATCGGAATCCTATTCGACGTGGACTACCGAAGACTTCCTCCCCCGCCTCAACGGGCTGCGGCGAAAGATACAGTCAGCACCGCTTTCCGGCGATAGCCTTTCCGCGCTGCTGGCCGTGTCCGATCGTGTAGCCGCGTGGTCGAAGCGGCCCGCCGACGAACAGTTGCGTACGAGCGCCTCCGATGCAATGGTCTCCGCCGAAGACGCAGTCGATCAGCGGGTGGGAGCACTTCGGGCAGGTCTAGCGATGTGAACGAGAGGCACCACAACGCTTTGTGGTGCTGTATTGGAATCCATAAAAGCGAATATGGCTTTTGCGTTTGGGTGCCAAACCCCCGTACACTTTGCGTCGAGTTGCTTGGGTCTTACATGTCAAGAGTCTATCTAATAAATCTACGATGATTGTGATGATTGCAGAGTTCAGCGGTAGTAATGACGAGGTTGGAGAACGGGCTATGAGCGCTTCGGCGAGCATAACCCGTTATCTGACGCGGGTTATCGCGTGAGCACACCTCCTCGCACAGACGAAGAGCTGATCGCTCTGTTGTGTGATGGGGCCCAGGACGCACTGGCCGAGCTTGTGCGCCGGTACCAGAACGACATTTTTCGGTTTTGTCTCCACTACGTCCGAGACGTAGAGCGGGCCAAAGAAATGGCTCAGGAGACATTTATCCGCGTGTACGTGGCTCGGGGCCGGTTCGACGCGGAACGTAAGTTTCGCCCGTGGGTGCTGTGCATTGCGCGAAACCTGTGCCTCAATGAGTTGAAGCGAAAGAAGGCGGTTCCGATGGAATCGCTGGAAGAGTACGCAAGTTCCGCGCGCGATGAATCGGGTGAGATATTCCGGTCGCCCTCCGACGGTCCCGACCATATCATGATGACCGTCGAGCGGCATGAGTGGTTGTTCAAGACCTTGGACACGCTCGACGCCGAATCGCGCGAAATTGTGAATCTGCGATTCTTTCAACGGATGGCCGCGAGGGACATCGCCGAGATAGTTGGAAGTACGGAAGGCGCGGTACGGACGAGGTTGCATCGCATCCTGAAGTCCCTGCGCGACGAATTTGGCGAGTTGAAAGACGAGTATTGAACATGGACAACAGGGAACATATCCACGACGAGATCGTGGCCTACCTCGAAGGCGAGTTGACTGCCGAACAGGCAGCGCGTGTCGAGGAATCCCTGCGTACGTCCAGCGACTACGCCCGCGAGTACGAATGGCTCCGGTCCGTGTATGCCAGCCTCGAAAGCGCCGGAGTCGCTTTTGAGGCCAAGGCCCCGGAAGTCGATCTCACAGGGGCTGTCCTCGCGGAAGTCTTCAAAATTGAAAGCCAGCCCAAGGTGCTGGTAGCTCCCCATAGACCGCGTCCGTGGTGGCAACAGCTCATGGTGCCCATCGACTGGCGCTTTGCGACTGCCACGGCTGCCGCGATCCTTGTTTTGGGGTACGCCCTTTTCTCGGGGGTGCTCACAAACCAGAACAACCACGACAAGAACGTGGCGACAAGAGACCAGGCAAATCCCTCCGGCACCGTCAACCCCTCCACCAAGGATGAGCTCGGCAGCGATTCGCGGAGCAGGCTTGCCTTGGCGCAAGAGAAGATGGAATCGGCGAAGAAGAACCTCGACAAGTTTGCTTCCGGCGCATCGGCGGATGGCGGCAATTTCGAGTCGACCAAACCTCCGAATATCGACGGGCAACCAACCGTTTCCGATATCGTCCTCGCGCGACGCGATGCGGCAGGCGGCGGAGCCGGGCTTGCCAAGCTTGTCGAATGGGCCACAATCAAACGCGAAGACGCGCAGCGGGTCATCGATTCCGCGGATTCGTCTCCGCAAGCCATGATTGCGGCGGCCAACTCGTTGTCCAAGGCCGACGAAGAGCAAGTGCTTCTGACCGCGGTGGGCATACTGCCGGATGACCCTTACGCGCGGTTCGAGTTGGCCAAGAGCTATTCCGAAGACCCGCAAAAGACTACGGAAGCGATTGCCCAATTGCAGGCCATGCCCGACCTGGATCAGGAAAACGCGCTGCCGTATTACCTCAAGGCGAAGCTCTTGCTTGAGCAGGGCGATGCAGCCGGGGCTTTGGAGGCCTTGGCTGTGGCGCAATCGAAACGCACGGTCTCCGCTTACACGCGCGAGTCCGCCCAAGCCAAAGTGCAGGCCTTGATTGCCGCGGGTATCCCCGAGGATCAGGCCAAGATGCTTTCCGCCATGACCGCAGGCACGGACCAGTACTCGTATCTCAACGATTTGGGCAAGAGCCTGATCGATTATGGCCGCAACTACATGGCTTCCCAGGACTACGAAACCGCGGGCGAGTTGTTCGATGCCGCGCGCACGCTGGGCCAGCAGGTTCAAGACGGGGCTTCTTTCTCCCAGGAGCAGTTGGCCGGTCTCGACATTCAAAGCCAAGCCCTCGACGCGCTCCAGGAGTTGTACGGACAAACCGGCACGACCGAGCAGATTGAAGAGCTGGCGAACCAGACCTTGGACCTCGTAGCCAGTATCGAAGGCCTTGACGGTATCTTCACTGCCTTGCAACAACTGTTCACGACGGATTACGGCGAGGATATCTGGAATACCGTGTCCGGGCTTGTCCTGAGTTACGGCGACATCAATATCTTCAGTTACTTGAGCCAGATGGGGATCACGATTCCAGGCGTCACGAACTGAGCGTTCCCCACTTCTGCCGCCAGGCCCCCGCTTTTAGCGCACTCCCACGTATTGACACATACTCAACTCGCACCGTATAACTACTGTTGTCGAAGCGGGGATGCAAGTTGGCCCGACATCGCGCGATGGGGGCGCTTGTTCGCATGATAGGACGCGAACGGCCAACTGCCGAATTGTGCTCATGCTGACGCGATTCTTCACCACGAAAGAACTGTTGATTCTGGTCGCGATTGGCGCCGCCGTGTGCGTCGGCGGTATTGCCGTTCTTGTGGCGCGGGTCGCCACGCCTGCCCAAGTCGTCGTGACGGGAGAGTCTCCCGCGCCGAATCCAAAGCACAACCCATCTCCCGAAAGCGCGCCACCGGCGCCAGTAGCTCCAGTTGCGCCCGAGCCCGAACCCAGTCCTGCCGATCCGCCGCCACCTGTCAACGTCGTCGTGTCGGTGATGGGCGAAGTGGCCGCGCCCGGGGTATACACGTTGCCGGAATCCTCGCGGATCGACGACCTGATTGAGGCGGCGGGCGG
>JBAZRU010000135.1:0-12708 GCA_041662805.1 Candidatus Hydrogenedentales bacterium
GAGTCCCAAGCGAACGGTAGTCATTCGCTTCGTGGTCCCCGAGGGTTGCCCTCCGCCGCAAGGCACATTCTGTGTCGATTTCCAGCGCGAGCCGGGCACCTACTCGCCGAACACATTTCCCATCAAAGACGGCGAAGTGCGTATCGAGGTCTCGGTTCCAAACGAAATCTCCTATCGAATGGACCGCACCATTGGTTATTGGATTAAGGATAACCAGGGAATCGCGGTCGGTGAAGGGAGCGAACCATTCATAGTGGATGTGCCGGCCGTACCCGCGGGGACGATTCATGGAACGATCACGGGGGTTCTTACCAAGGAAACTAACGTATCGCTGCTGCCGATCAAGCAGGAGTCTGAAGATAAGTTGCTTTCGTTTCAAATCAGACCCGAAATCAACTCCCAAGGGTTCTATTCGGCAAGCCCATTGCCGATTGGAGGCACGTACGCCATCCTGGCCAAAAGTGGCGCGGCCGCCGTGGTGAGCGCCCCGATCAAGTTGACGGACGCAGAGCCGATACGTGAGGTCGATTTGACGATACCGGAGGGATTGCCAATCGCCGGAAATGTGACGTTACCTGATGGCTCTCCGGCGGCGGGCGTTATGATTCGACTTACCATGACGCATGAGGTGCCCCATAGATCAAGCGGGTTTTCCGAATCAACAATCACGGACGCCAAGGGGGACTTCCGCTTCGAGCACGTGAATCCCGATGCTCCGCTGAAGTATGCCCTGGAAATCAAACCAGAATCGGATTATCAGGAACTGCGCGAGGAAATAGAACCAGGGAGAACGGCACATCTTGAATTGGAGAAGGGCGCTGTAGTGGAAGGGACGTTGGTTGAGGATACGAGCGGTCTTCCCGTTCCCGGCGCGGAGGTGTACGCCTATTCTAGGCAGCCCAATTCCTTGGTGGAAGCGCAGGGCAGGACCAACGAAGACGGGAAGTTCCGCTTTACGACGATGGGCAATTACGAGTACCGGCTTGGCGCGCGGGATGCCACCGAGATTGAAGAATACCTGGTCACCCCCGGCGGTCATGAGCCGGTAGTGCTACGGGTAGAGATTCCCGAAGGGAGTAGATTGAAACCAGGGGACAGGACTCCCCAGCGGTGACGCGAGGACTATTCCGGCAAATGCTTGCGAATGCGCCCACATCATGACCGGCCTGCTGGAACACCTCCGCGGCGGACCTTCCGAGATTCTCGTCCAGTTTGAGTTTCAGGAGTCGGCTCCGAGGGGGACATCCACGTACTGTTCGCGGGACATTTCAGCCCCATAAGCGATACACGCGAGGATATCGGACTCGTCGATGCCGGGATAGTCCTGCATAATATAGGATGCGGTCTGGCCGCTGGCGAGAAGGTCCAAGATGAGAGAGACCCACACCCGATGGCCTTTCACACAGGGACGGCCAAAGCAGATGTGAGGATCGACCGAGATGCGGGAGAGTAGTTCTTCACGGGTCATGATTCAGCCTCTTTCGTATCTAAAAGCCTATCACGCATGGCCCAAAACCACAAGACATCCGCCATTGGCGCCGTTGGCAATAGCCGCTTACTTCTTAGCGGACCGATCCAGCGGCTTGGGGATGTCGAGGTACTCGCCCCAGGTGAGGACTACCGTGTTGCCCTTCTTTGCCGCGAGGGTCATGACGGCGCTGGAGCGGGCAAAGGGCGATGCATTTCCGTAGGGCTCGCCGGCGGGGCGGTGGCCGAACTCCCAGTTGTGGCCCGGAGCCCAGATGGGCGCAAGCAGGGCGTCGATCTGTCGCGCCATGTTGACGCCGCGCCAGTAGAGCGGGCTGCCCACGATCAGGTCCACGGTGCGTCCTGCTTCCGAAATCACGTTGAGCCATCCATAGAGTTGCAGTCCGCAGTTGATATCGCCTTTCGTAGCCACGGTGATGCCTTCGGGGGTGGTGATGATGTAGGCGTTGCAGGGCGTGCCGGAGACGTGCTCGGCATTGTTCCATTGGTGGTCCCAGAGGACATCCACTTTCAACTTGCCCACGTCGACTTGATTGCCGATCGTCTGCTTGAGCGTCGTCAGTTTTTCGGCCCATGGCTCTTGCGCCCAAATCTTCTTGTTGCTTTCAGTGAGGACGACGGTCTTTCCTTTTTGCATAAGCGCGCGCGTGATTTCGTAGTCGATGTGGTCTGCGTGCTCGTGCGTGTGGAAGGCGACGTCGATGAGGTCCGTCAGTTTGCCGACCTGCTCGTCCGTCATGCAGAGGTCCGTGCCCTCTTCTTCCGGTGTCTTGTGAAGATCTTCGTTCGGACCCTGATCGAGATCGATGGAGAAGACGCACGTTGGGGTCTGGATGATTTCCGAGCTCGAGTACAACTGGAAGTAGCGGATGCCTTCTTTGGGCCGCTCCTTCGACAGGAGATCAATCGCGCGGTCGACGGCGCGCCGATAGTATGCAATCAACTCGGGGGTCTTCTCCGAATCGGGAAGGGCAATCCATTCATCCAACGCCTTCACCGCGGCAAGGCGGGCTTCCGGCTGCGGCACGCTTGGCGGGGCATCCAGGAGGCCTTGCCACAATGCGGAGCCGTCGTCCGCTACGGCGGGAAACACCAGAGCCAAGGCTATGGAAGCAACCAAGCAAACACGAATTGAGCCGCGCATGAAATACCTCCGTAGTGCGTGGAATCGACGACGGAGTATTCTGCATGAAAGGGCGGGGCAGAGAACAGCATAAGGATTACGGTTTCTCGGATTCCCCGAATTTCCCGGGGGTCACGACATGCACGGGGCACTCGTCGGGCAAGGCATATCCGCCCTCCAACGCGACGGTTTCGCCCGCGTTGAGTCCTTCGAGAATCTGCACATGGTCGCGCGTCCGCACGCCGGTTTTGACCACGGCCTGATAGGCCTTGTTGTCGCGGATCACCGTCACAACCGCTTCGCCGTTGTGGTCCGCCACAGCCGCCGTTGGGACCACGAGCGCGTCAGGAAGCTCCGGCAGCGTGAGGCTCACGCGACAGGCCAGCCCTGGCCGCAGCGCCCCATCCGGATTTTCGACGCGAACAAGCGTCTCCACATCTCCAGTGCTTTCATCGGCGACTTTTCCCACGCGCGCTACCTTGCCGCTGTGTTCGCCCGCACCATCCAGTGAGACGGTTGCCGCCGCGCCTTCGCCGACTTGCGCGAGATAGGCTGCCGGCAATCGGACGCGGGCGTAGACAAACGAAAGATCCACGACGGTGGCGAGCTTGGTCAGCTTCTCCAGAGACATGCCTTGACGCACCAGAAGCTGCGTGACCACGCCGTCGATGGGCGACGTGATTGTGCACAGGTCGAGGTTCAGTTTCTGCAGTGCGAGGTCGCTCTCGGCGGATTTCAATTGCGCCCGCGCCCGTTCGAGCATCTCGGGGCGCGTACCGGCTTCCGAGACCTTTAGGCGCTGTGCCGAGGCTTGGCTGGTTGCCTCGGCCTCTTCGACGGCGGACTTGGCCATCTCGAGTTGCACGTCCGCGATCTCGCCGCGCTCGTGCATGGGGGCCAGCGCCTTCAGTTTGGCGCGACGCGCATCGGCGGTCGCTGCGGCATTGCGCGCGTCTTGACGCACCGCTTCGACTTCGGCGCGCAACGGTCCCTTCTCGAGCATAGCCACGTTCGCTTTGGCCTCATCCACAGCAGCGGCAGCTTTGTTCACATCCGCTTCGATGAGGCGCGAATCCAGTTGGACGATGGGGGCGCCTGCGTGGACCGTCGCGCCTTCCTCAAGGCACACGCGGCTGACGAATCCGCCCACTTGCGGCGACAATTCGACGGTGCGTTCCGGCGCAGCCATGAGCGTTCCCACGAGGTCGAGCGATGGCCGCAGGGTAGTCGCTTCCACCGTTGCTGCGGTGACGTCGACCGGGGCGTGCTCTTCGGCTTCGCCATCGGCCGCGGACCCGCCGGAGCAGCCGGCCACAAGCGCGAGGGCCAGTGCAGCGATATTCCACCAACGTTTCACGATTCGTTCCTCACGGTATTCCCGGGATGCAACGTCTTCACGAGCACGTAGTACACCGTAGGCGTTGCGACCAGTGAAAGCACCAGCGAGATGCAGAGGGCGCCGATAACGCCAATGGCGAGGGGCCGCAACATGTCCGCGCCGGCGCCGATTCCATAGGCCAGCGGCAACAGCCCAAGAAAAGCGGTCAAGGAAGTCATAAGAACGGGGCGCAGTCGCCTGCGCCCCGACTGCACCAGGGCCTCTTCCAGCGAGAACCCGCGCTGCTGCAACTGGTCCACGAAATCGAGCATCAGAATTCCATTCTTTGCGACAATCCCGAAGCCAATGATGGCCCCGAGAAACGACACGATGTTCAGGGATGTTCCAGTTACCCATAGCGCGCCGACCACGCCCAACAAAGAAAGCAGCGCGCCGACGACAATGGCAATGGGGTGGGCAAGCGTCCGGAACTCGAAGATGAGAACCGTGAACACGAGGACGATGGCCATCGCGAGCACGCGCGTCAGGTTTGCAAACGACTCCTGCTGTTGTTGATACAGTCCGCCGTATTCGATCGAAGCGTCGGCGGGTACGTTGATGTGTTCTTTGATGGCGCGTTTGATCGCGTTCATGCCACTGTTCAAATCGATTCCGGAGAAGCGCGCCGACACCGCGATCAGTTGGCGTTGGTCTTCGCGATGCATTTCGAGCAATCCCGGTTCGTGTTCCAGCTTGGCTACTTCGTTCAAGGTGACCCGCGATCCGTCCGCGCTGTGCAGCGGCAGCAGTTGGATGTCGCGCTCGCTTTGGCGTTTCGTCTCGTCCATCACTACGCGCACGCCGACGATTCGGTCGCCTTCCAAGACATAGGACGCCTGCTTGCCAAGCAGCGCGGTTTCCACTTCGCCGCCGATTTGCGTTGCGGTCATGCCAATACGCGCCGCATCGGCTGCCAACACGCGAAAGGTGAGTGATGGCCCGGCAACGACAAGGCCATCGTTTACATCGACCACACCAGTAATCTTTTCAATCTCCTCGGCGATTTGGGGAGCGAGGCTCTTGAGCGTCTCTACATTGGAGCTGAAGATCTTGATTTCGACGGGTTCGGGAGACCACGTCAAGTCGCCGATGAGATCCGCGAGCACGCCGGGGAATTCCACTTCCAACGCGGGCTCCGCGGCCTCCACTTCTTCTCGGACCGCATCGACGACTTCGTCCGTGTCGCGTTCTCTATCGGGCTTGAGCTTGACGAGGAAATCGCCGATGTTCGGCTCCGTCGCCGCAAGGCCCAACTGCGCGCCGGAGCGCCGCGAGTAGCTTTCCACCTCGGGCGTATCGCGCAGGATGGCTTCGATGTGGCGCATCATCCGGTCCGTCTCCGAGAGGCTTGTGCCCTCCGGACTGACGTAGTCCAAGACAAAGCCCCCTTCATCCATGTGGGGAAGAAGGTCGCTTTCGAGATTCCGGTAGAGAATGAAGCCCAGGAAGAGCACGAGCGCCATGCACGCCATCGACAACACGGAGTGCCGCAGGGATACGCGCACGACGCGTTCGTAGAGGCCGATGAGGCGGCGTAGCATCGGCCCGCCCTGTTCCAATTCGCCTTGCGACTGTCCGCTGTGCCGACGGAGAAGCAGGATTCCCAACGTCGGTGTCAACGTCAGTGCAAGGAGAAGCGATATCAATAAAGAGGTGGCCATGGTAAAGGCGAGGGCGCGGAAGAATACGCCGGGCACGCCTTCGAGGAACGCCAGTGGCAAGAACACGACCACCGGAGTGATCGTGCTTCCCACCAGCGCATGGCCAACCTCTGAGAGCACTTCATGGATAGACTGTCGCAGGTCGTGGCCTGCGCATAGCTTCGTATGCATCGCCTCCACGACCACGATTGCGTCGTCGATAACCAGACCGATGGCCGCGGCGATTCCGCCGAGGGTCATCAGGTTGAACGTCATTCCCATGGCGTACATGCACGTCAGCGTCATAAACAGGCACATGGGAATGGCCAGGATCGCGACGAGCGTTGTCGACGCGCTGCGAAGGAACAGGTACATCACAAGAACGGAGAGCAGCAGCCCGAAAGCGATGCTTTCCCAAACACTGCGGCTGCCTTCCCGCACAAACAGCGACTGATCGTAGAAGAGCGCGAGCTTCGTATCGGGGGGGAGGGTTGCGCGAAGGTCGCGCAGTTCGTCGTGGAGAGCGGCGGCGATGCCGATTGTGTTTCCATCGGGTTGGCTGTAGACATTGAGCAGTACCGCGTCCACGCCGTCGGCGGAGACGATGTTGTATTTCGGAGCTTCGCCGCGAACGACGGAGGCGACGTCGCGTACGAGCACGGGTGCGCCGTCGACCCACGCGATGGGCAGGGTTTCGATGTCCGCCGCTCTTGCGACACGGCCATCGACTAGCGCGAGATAGAGTTGACGGTTCTCCTCGTGAAGGCCGGCGGGTGTAAAGGTGTTGGATTGGGCGATGGCATCGGTCACTTGCGCGAGGGTGAGGTGATGCGTGTCGAGTTTGGCGGGGTCGACTACGACGTGGTATTCCGGCGCTTTTCCTCCCACGAGGTTTACGCGGGCGACGTCTTTGATGCGCAGCAATCTCGGCTTGATCTCGTACTCGGCCTTTTCCCAGAGCTCGGTAATGTTTCGCTTGTCGCTGGTCAAGCTGAAACCAAGGATTGGAAACGAGGAGAAGGTGAGCCGATTCACGGTGTACCCGGCCGTATCGGGCAACGCGCTTCGTATCTGCGACAACTGTCCAAGCACGTACAGTTCCGCTTCAATCATGTCGGTCTTCCAATCAAAGAAGACGTTCACCTCGGCGGAACCGCGGCCGGTTGCCGAACGAATGTTTATCGTGCCCGGCGTGTCTTTCATGGCCTCTTCGATGGGCCGCGTAATCGTCGCCATCATTTCGTCCGCGGGCATAGCGCCGTTGTCTACGAGGATGACGATTCGCGGGAAGTCCGTTTCTGGAAAGACGGACGCAGGCATTCGATATGCCGCATAGGCCCCGGCCAGGCACAATGCGAATGAGACGAAGAGAATCGTCTTACTGTGCCGGACAACGTAGTTTTCCTGTCCATTCGCGGAGGTGTCGCGGTTGCCAGGCGTGTTTTGTGAAATCGTCGAAGACATGCCGCGTCTATTCCGGGGAGGCGATCGCCGGTTTGCGCGTTTCGCCACCCATCGCTTTATCGAGGTCTGCCAGCGCACCGGCGTAGTCGCCTGCAAAACGGATGCCCGCTTCCCGCTGGCTATTGAGCGTTTGCTGAGCCACGAGCAACGTCACAATGCTTTCTTCGCCGGCCTCGTACGCCCGCTGCGCCGTGCCGATGTTCTGCTCCGCGAGCGGAATGGCGTCATGCGTGGAAAGCTCGAGTAGGCTCTTGGCGGCGCGCAATGTGGCGGTTGCCTCGCGAGCGTCTTGCATGACGCCCAAGGCCATTTCCTCATAGTCCTTTTGCTTTTGCAGGTATTTGAAATGCGCCTTGGCAATTTGCGCTTTGTTCTGGTCCCATACCGGCAGGGTCACCTGAAGGCTTGGCCCCAATAGAAGGTCTATCGTTTGACTCTTTTCCAACTTCCTTCCGCGCCAATTGTCGAGCTGTTGAAGCGCCAGGTCTTTCGCATTCTGGCTGGCGGTCTGAGCTTGGCCGCGCCCTACCTGGGCGAGTTGCGTGATCGCTTGATTGATACTCTGACTGGCCGTAACGCCGCTCAAGTCGGGTCTCTGTGGCATCGGGGGAAGGGGTTTGAGGCTGCGAGGGGCGCGTGCATCGGGCCGCTCTCCTTCGAGACCCACGACAACACTGGACAGAACGGAGCGGCGCTGGTGTTTCACTTCGGCCTCGGCGGCGTCGAGGTCGAGGGCGGCCATTCTCACGTCGAGCCGCGTTTCGAGGGCACGTTTCACGAGGGAACTTTCGTCTTCATCCAACTCTGTTGCCTCGGGCAAGGCGTCCGTCAATTTCACGCCTGTCTGGTCGAGCGACACGCCGAGCAGGCGCTCGAATCCCGCGCGCGCGACTTCGCGGTCGCGCCGGGACGCCTCCAACCGCATCTGACCTTCCAGGGCGCTTGAAGTAACGAGATTCACGTCGAGGATGGTGGCTTCCCCTGCGTCGAAACGGCTCTGGGCGAGTTGCTGCGCGCGCTGAAGCAGGGCCAGGTTCTCGCGAATGACACGTTCCGCTTCTTCCTGTGCGCGGACTTCGTAGTAGGCGCGCCGGGTGCGGGCCGTGAGATCGATGGCGGCGTTCACGACGTGAAAGATCGTCTGTTCCAATTGGTCTTTCGCGATGCGTTTACGGACGGGGATTTGCCACAGGTCGGCAATCTCCTGGGCAAACCCAAAGCTGAGATTGCTGCGCCCCCCGCCTTGGGGAAAACGCGCGCTCAAGGACAACGACGGATTCGTCAGCAGGGCCGACTGCACGACGTCCGCTCGCGACACGCCGATTTCCTGGAACAGCGATTGGAAAGCGCGGTTGTTCAGAAGCGCCACACGAATGGCTTCGTCGACCGAAAGGCCGTCGGTCAGCAGTCCGGCCACCTTCTGTTGGATTTCGGGCTCTGCGGCCGGGTCGTACACGGAGTTCGATCCAGTACGTTGCTGGATCAGTTCGCCAGTGCGTGCGTAATCCTTGTCGGGATGGACAGTGCCGCAGCTTATCGCGATTAGCATGAGAACGACACCGGATAGTTGTCCAGTCTTCAACACGGACTCATTGCTCCTGGGTTGGCTACGCGTTCAGCCGATCGGTTCGCAAGCGCGCTATTCGAAGAATTCCTTGCCTATGAGGGGTAGCAACAGCAGCAGGCAATGCGTCTCCACGAGTAGACTGGGCACCAGGAATTGGCGAAGCAAGTGAGGTTTCAAGCGCTGAACATGAAATTGGGGCAACCAGCGAGACGTGCTGTGAAGATAGTCGACATAGGGCTGGCCGTATTTCTCGGTTAGGTGAGCTTCTTCTCTGCGAGTCACGAAGCCATACACGACAACACACCATACGAGCATCACCGGCAAGAACCACAGCAGCTCCGAAACGATGGTCAATCCGAGCAGCATGAGGGTGTTTCCGATGTAGATGGGATTGCGCACAAAGGAGTAGGGACCGGTGGTTGTAAGCGCCTTCTTTGTGCGAAGGCGGTAGTGCAAGTGGATTTGCGCCCACACGCGAATGCCAACGCCGGTCATGAATACGGCGAGGCCAAGCGGCCAGATCAGGGCGTCATGCTCTGTCTCTCCCGCGAATACAAACAAGAAGAATAGGTAGGGCGGCGCCATCAGGATGCCGCGATAACGATAGGCACGTTCAAGCCATGGATTCATGCAAGCATTTCCTCTTCGATTGACGCCGCAACATGCCACATGCTCGCGGCGAGCTGATGAGAAGGATAGAGCAAGCCCACTTACCGCAAAGTTGCCGAAACATTACCGTTTGGCAATCTTTCGCGGGTGACCGAGGATGAAGGACGGAGAGTCTGGAGAGGTTCTTGCCGTGGGTTACGGATGAACATTGCCAAATAGTCATCTTCGGGTAATCTTGAGGTTAACTGACTCCTGCTATCGTGTAGGTGTGAATTTGGTCAAAGAGGATGGGGCGACTGGAAAGTTCTCCCAATACATAGCGGAGTGGAGACGCATATGAACGCGAATCATGCAACCTATCGACTGGTCCCCGGTTTGTTTGTGGTGGCGGTTCTCACGATGTTGTCTTGGGTGTTCAGTGCGCCCGCGCACGCCGTCGATCCGACCTCGCTGGAACCCGCCGAGGTCTTTACTCCCAAGACCCTTGAGCTGGAATTGGAGACGGAATACGCGAAGTATGAAGATGCGGAATTGGAGATCGAGGGAACTGTCGGCTACGCGTTCAGTGAGAAGTGGAAGTTGAAGGCCGCGCTGCCTGTCGAGAACGAGGAAGGCGATGGCACGGAACTGGGCGACGTCTCGCTGAAGGTTGTTCACACCTTCAATCCGGATACCGAAAGCTGGCCTCTCTTGGGTCTCTCTCTTGAACTCGCATTTCCCACCGGAGACCACGGAGATGACGACAGCCACGGCGGCATCGACACGGAAGTTATGCTATACGCGATGCAATCGCTTGGCGGCGCAGACAGCAAGCATCAGCTTCACCTCAATTTGGGCGGGACTTTTGTTGGCGGCGCTTCCGATGACGAGCGCGATTTCAGATACTCCGCGTTGCTTGGATATTCCTACACCTTGAGCGAACGCACTACGCTTGTAGCGGACTTTGTGCACGAGGAACTTGAAGAGAGCGGCGAAGACTCGAACATGCTTGAAGTCGGAGTCAAGTATCAGGTGAACGACTCCGTGGAGGTGGCCGCCGGGGCCGGCATAGGACTCGGCGATGATTCACCGGACTTCATGGTCAAGGCAGGCGTTGGTTTCAAGGCCGGTGGCGGCAAGTAAGCAGGGATTGGTCAGATTGGCGCGCCCGGAAGGGAGACGACGAAGGTACTGCCTTTTCCGGGCGCGCTAGCGACCGAAATGCTTCCGTGGTGCGCGGTGACAATCGCCTGCGCGAGACTTAGTCCCAGGCCGTTTCCCGGCAACGAGCGGCTTTCGTCGGCCCGGTAGAATCGAGCGAAGATGGCCGGAACGTGCTTCTCCGCAATTCCGACTCCGGTGTCGGAGATCGTGACGCGCGTTTCGCCCGAACCGGTGCTCACCTCCACAGCGACCTCGCCGCCTGCCTCCGTGTACTTGAGTGCGTTGTCGACCAGTTGCGCCACGGCGCGCCGCAGCCGAAGCGCATCGCCGCGGAACGGGACCTCCGCGTTGGCGCGCACCTGAAATCGTATCCCCTTGTCCTCCGCGGCGGGTGCGAACAGCTCTGCCACGTCGTGAATAAGGTGGGCCAAATCGAACGTCGTTGTCGTGAAGTGCGCCAGACCGGCTTCCGTCTCGGAGATCTCCAGCATGGTGTTGATCAGCGCCAGCAAGGCATCGCAGTCCTCCACAATGCTTCCCAGCACGGACCCCTGTGCCGACGACGGTGGTAATTCACCAATGGCAACTTCCGCGGTGCCTCGAATGCGAGTGATTGGGCTTCGCAGATCATGTGCTATATCGTCGGAGACTTCTTTCAAGTTTTTGATAAGGCGCTCGTTATTCTCGATCATGCGGTTGAATGCAGTCGCCAGCTCGCTGATTTCGTCTTCGCGTCCGGCCACACCGACGCGCTGACTCAAATCGCCGCGCGCGATGCTCGATGCGGCTTGCGTTACCTGCTCCACGCGGTAGAGTGCGCGCCTCAGCATGTACCAACCACCCGCCGCGGAAAATGGAACAATGACCAGAAGGCCCCCGAGAAACACCCAGCGAAACGTGTTCATAATCTCGTCGTTTGGCTGCATGGACATGCCCATCTGGAAGAAGACGTCGTTGGTCAGCGGTGCGGTCATGACCCTCGTTCGCGGGACTGAGGCCGAGGCGTCGAGGGTCTCGAAGATGGTTTCTCCTGCTTTCAGCGCCGCAATGTGCTGGGTGGGCGCCGGGTAATCGGGCCAAGCTCGCATGCTGGTTGTTCCGAGGGTAGCGCAGTTGGCATCGAACAAGCGGAAGAACATGCGGTCGGTGCCCTCGGAAACAGCCTCGCCTTGAAGCACCTCGGTAAGCACAGGGAGCCCGCGCGATTCGAGCAGCGCCGCGTATTCGCCAACTTCGTTCAGCATGGAAGCGTCGAGTTGGCCGTCCAGGCTTGTGCGCAGCACGTAGTAGTAAATCGCAAGGACGATAATGAGGGAAACGGCAAAGACAACGGCGAACCACCATGCCATCCTGAACGATAGACTCCTGGCGATCTTGTTAATCGGCACGGAGGACATACCCAACCCCTCTCACGGTGTGAATGAGGGTCGTGTCGAATCCTTTATCGACTTTGTCGCGCAGGCGGCTGATCCGGGCTTCGACGACATTCGTCTGCGGATCGAAGTTATAGCCCCACACATGTTCCATGATCATGGTTTTCGAGACGACGCGGCCTGCGTTGCGCGCGAGGAATTCAAGCAAGGCGAACTCCCGCGGTTGCAGTTCGATGGCGCTTCCCGCGCGCGACACCTCGCGCTTGAGCAAGTCCATTTCCAAGTCGCCGACGGTCAGCGAGGTGGGCTCCGCGACCGAGCGCGCCCGACGAATTAGCGCCTGGATTCGCGCCAGCAATTCCGAGAATGCGAAGGGCTTCGTCAGGTAGTCATCGCCACCGGATTGAAGTCCGGCGACGCGGTCGCTCACGCTCTGCTTGGCACTGAGAATGAGAACAGGGGTATTGACGTTTTGGCGCCGCAGGTCTTCGATAAGGCTGATGCCGTCGAGCTTCGGCAGCATGATGTCCACCACCGCCACATCGAATTGCTCCGTCGTGGCCAGGTGAAAGCCGTCCAGACCGTTGCGAGCGTGCTCTACGGTGTAACCCGCTTGCTTCAGACCTTTGACGATAAACGCCGCGATTTTCGCATCATCTTCGATCAGCAGGATGCGCATCGATTTCCGTACGGACTCCGCCGGTTTGCCCCCGAGAAAACACATGGCCCCGCGTCACAAGAGCAGAGCCGACTGCTATTGTGCCATATTGGCTCGATGCCGCGTTATTGAAGGAGCGCCACAGCTTAGTGATCCCCAGTTTGTTGCAAGTTGTGGTCTTCTATGGTGTTACAAATACATAACTATTGACAAGCAAGTCGGAAATAACAAAAAATGGGCTGAGCGCGCGTAATCCGAACCGGCA
>JBAZRU010000136.1:0-11367 GCA_041662805.1 Candidatus Hydrogenedentales bacterium
TTGGGGGCGCCTTCTTCCCCGGGGTGGCGATTCGCGTTTGAGATGCGAATCGCCACCCTGGGCTCGAGAATTGCGCGCTTTCAGCGCTGAAGGCACGGGATTCCACGGCCTTGTTACACCTCGGATAGGCCGGTTTCGACGAAACGGAATCGGAGCCACGTGTGCTCTTCCGTGCCGAAGGCACGGGATTCCACAGCCTTGTCATACCCCGGATAGGCCGGTTTCGACGAAACGGAACCGGAGCCGCGCGCGCTCTTCCGTGCTGAAGGCACGGGATTCCACGGCCTTGTTACACCCCGGATAGGCCGGTTTCGACGAAACGGAATCGGAGCCACGTGCGCTCTTCCGTGCTGAAGGCACGGGATTCCACAGCCCGGGGTGCCGCATGTCGCGCGCGACGTGCGGTACCCCGGGGTAACAGAACAAACGAAAAGCACACTGAAGGTGTGCAAGAGATTCGCGCCGCCAATGCTTCATTGCGCATATATGGAAATCTCTTGCGTCCATTCAGGACGCACCATTGGGGGCGCCTTCTTCCCCGGGGTGGCGATTCGCGTTTGAGATGCAAATCGCCACCCCGGGCTCGAGAATTGCGCGCTTTCAGCGCTGAAGAAGACCTGGCGCATGGCCTATTCGTTGGGGTTTTGGCGCGTTCTCCTTGATTCCCGCCCCTGTTCCGTTTCCATCCTGCGCTTCGTACTACAATCTGGCATCTTCTTCCTCTTTCTCGCGGAAGTTGGCCCCCAATCCAGTTCCCTTTCGCGTTCTATGCGTTCTCTCGCGGCAAGAACTGTTCTGCATTTCCCCGTGCTCCCTGTGTTCCCCGTGGTTTGAATCTCTTCCCGTGCCGCTTGATTGAAGTTCTTCTCGGTGTTCATCAGTCTGAATCGGTGGTTGAGTTTCTTTTGCCGCAATTCTGCTTCCTTTCGTGTGTTTCGTCTGTTTCGTGGTTGAAGTTCTTTTGGTTGCGGCTCTGCTGCGCTGCGTGCATCCTTGTTCGTTGCTCTTTTCCCCTGTCCGGCGCGGCCCTTCCCAATCACCCGTGCAACGGCCACACGCTTATAAATAGGTAGTGGCCGGCATACGCGACGGACTCAGCACCGTCACCACGCAGGGGAAATTCGGGGAAATCCATGACAAGGCCGTGTCCGTAATGTCATGGCTTCCCGCTTTCGCGGGAACGACGGGAAGGAGAGCGCGGCTGCCCATTGCTACCCGCCCGTTGCGGATTGTGCGCCGATGCGCTACTATCGAACGAGTTTCCTGCGAAGGGCCTCATCGACGACTGGGCGACGTGGCAAAGACGGGACTGACCCAAACGAAACGCAGTGAAGACGGGTCTGAGGGACTGACCCAAGCGCAACGAAGTGGAGACGGGTCTGTCCCGATCCCGAATCAGCAGTAGCAAGGAAGACGAAGATGCCGTCAACCGCATCCGGCGACAGCCCCATACAGGCAGACCGTGCGGCACGCCCGCATTTCTCACGCGGCTCGAATCCCTGCTCAGTCGCGTCCTTGCCCCAAACTGACGCACCGGCAAGAGAAGAGAGGCAATTGGGGAAGAGATTAAAGCGTAGCCTGCCCCCAAATTGGCCGGAGAAGTTATTGCGCCTTCATAGATTTGAATTCCAGTAGACAAGGAAGGTAGGAGATGAAGATCGTTCGTATAAGGATGAAGAACTTCCGGTGTATCCGAGAGGCCGAAATCTTCCCGTGTGAACACAATGTTCTCCTTGGTCCCAATAATTCGGGGAAGACTGCTGTCTTGGAAGGGCTTAACCTGCTGCTCAATCCTGAATCCGCGTATTGGTCAGACCTGATTGACGAGAATGACTTCTATCTACGGCAATACCAGGTCACTCTTCAAGTGGGGTCTTCTCCGTCGGATACGTCGCAAGAAGAGACAGAGACAAACGAAGAGGACTCCGAAATGGCCGAGGACCTTGGCTCAGCACCCGAGGTCTCTGATCGTCAAGCAGTACGAATACGTATCGAGGCGGTCATTGCCGACCTCAGTCAAGAGGATCAAGACATTTTCTCTCGCGGCGGCAACGTTATCCCATGGGACAGTATGAAACGTGAGGTCCGGGAGAGCGCGGAGGAGGGGGAAGATCCCTATGATGGAGCGGAACCGTGCATCAGAGTTGTGTTCGAGGCGTGGTACAACCCAGAAGAAGACGATTTTGAGAGAATATGGTATTTCCTTCAACATGCCAATGACGATCCCGAGGCGTGCCCAAAATTCACGCGAGAGCACAAGAGGCAGATCGGCTTTCTCATATATCGTGATATACGCGGGTTAGCAAAACCAATTACGCTGCATGAAGCGTCCCTCTTCCTTAAGCTTCTCCGCAGTCAAGACGTGATAACACAAGGTTTCGAAGATGTTCTTAGGGACCTTGACGGCATTCTGAAACCGATTACGACCAGACCGGATTTTGCATCCGTCTTGAACTCATACAAAGCGGAATTGGAGAACTTCTTGGCGCTCGGCCTCGAAGAACGGCAATCCCTCTCGTTCGAATTGACCGACTTTACGCGCACCGAAGTCAAAAGCGCGTCTCAACTGTATGTCACCGACAAAGTGGCGCTTCCTCTACAAAGGGCCGGGGCTGGTACACGAAGCCTTGCTCTTCTTGGAATTCTGACCCTTATCGTAAGACGGCGCAACCGGGGAATCCTTGCACTGGAGGAACCTGAGACTTTCTTGTTTCCACATGCGCAGAGGCGAGTAACAGACGAGTGCCTGAGTCTCGCAAGTCAAACCTTCGTTACGACGCATTCGCCCTACGTGCTGGAACGTATGCCAGTCGAAGGAATCGGACGCCTCGTCCGGGATAGCAATGGTGTGGTGAACTGGATTCCGCTTCAGACAGCCGATGTTAAACAACTTAACCTGTATTCAAAGAGACTTCGCCAGTCGTTTGCAGAGGCCCTTCTAGGCCGAGCAGTCATTGTTTTGGAGGGCGATTCAGATCGTTGGTGGCTGTACGGAGCCAGTCGCCTACTCCACAGGAAGATCGTTAAAGGATGTCGTCTTGAGGCGTTGGAGCTTATGGGGATCTCTGTCGTCAGCGCAGACACCTTTGGCGATATCCCGAAGCTGTGTGCATTCTTCCGATCAGCCGGACTAGCTACGGTCGCGTTGTTCGACCATTTTGATGATAGGGAGTTCAATGAACTCTATGGCACTCTCGACCCCAACGTTCCGACGCTGTTTCTGCGACAAAGAGGATTAGAGGCCTTGTTGGCGCAACACCTTCCCTTACACATAGTGGAATCCGTGCTTGTGGCGCCTTCGTACTCGAAGTCCGCGCCATTGGACAAGCCACAGGTCGATGCTCTCGACGAAGTTGGCGCGCGAAATGAACTGGAGGCTATGCTCAAGAGGAACAAGGGATCGGCTGCGTTTCACGAATACATAATATCTCTCTTGGAACACGACTCGGTGCCGTCGCCCTTGGTTGCAGTGGTTTCGATCATTTGCACGCTCATGAACGACGGAACCCAATTCGGAATATGCTCTCTTTCGGAGTGACGCTTCGTGGAAGTATTTACACCCACAGATGAACAACGCCGCGTCTTCTGTGACGTGATTGAAGACGGGACTTCTGCCCTTGTGACCGCTGGACCCGGAACAGGGAAAAGCCGCACTGCGATTGAGTGCGCCACAAAGTTTATCGAAAAGAAACAGCTTGCCTTTCCATATCAGGTCTTATTTCTATCCTTCTCAAACGCGGCCGTCAAGAGATTGGCAAGGGGTGCAGGTGTCCATTTTACAAGAGAACAACAACGTCTTCTTAGATTCTCAACCTATCACGCGTTAGCAGCTGAGATCGTCTCGCTGTACGGCAGGTTTGTCGGCCTTCCTCGACAGGTGCGCGTCATCGACAAGCTTGAAGAGAACCTGATCTCGATAGAAAGGAATCTTCCCACCGGGAAGCAAGAACTTCTGCAAGCTCTGCTTGGACTGGCGAAAGGCGAAGGCCTTCTAGCTTTCGATGTCCTCATTCCTTTGACAGTTAGCCTACTTGGTAATTCGCCCACCTTGAGGGAAATTGTTGGCCGACGCTTTCCACTGATTGTCGTAGACGAGTTTCAGGATACAAGCCAAGCTCAGTGGAATTTTCTCAAGGTGCTGGGCGAAGGCAGCCAAGTAATAGCTTTCGGGGACCCGAACCAGATCATTTACGCGTCGATGCACGACGCGACGAAAAAGCGCCTCGACGAGTTTCAGCTATGGAAAGGGATACCACTGACTCCTTTTTCCTCGCACAATTACAGATGTGGGCGCGGCGATATATTGAGTTTTGCTGATGCGATTCTCGGGGGTCATTCTCATTCGCTCCTACAAAACGGGAACGTTCGTGTACTTGATGCGCAATATCGCAGCAGTCTTAGATCGATGTTGGCACTGATTTGGAAAACCATCTACGACAAGATCGGACCGGGAAAGACTATCGGGTTTCTCACCCCCTCGAATGCAATAGCCGAAGAGACTGCCAATAGTTTGCGCAACCCGCCGACGGGCTCCAGAATTCCTTTCCCGGTCTATGTAAGACTTGGACGCGATGAGGCAGCGTACGATTGTGCCGTACTCGCCATTGCGGCGTTGCGAGACATGGTCATGGACTGTAACGACCTGACCGTCAAAAAGGCCGCTGTCGCGCTATTAGCAATGAAGCGTACTTGGATGAAGAAGTCCAGTCCATCTGACAGTATCGATAAGACGGTCAAGTTAATTGAGCAAGCTCGGGCTGCAGGAGGCACCCCGTTAGGACGGTTTCTTACCAGCTTGAAGGATGCGACGACCATAGGACAAAGCGTTCGTCCCTTCGGCGGGGCCCTTGAAGCTACTCAAGGATGGAAGAAAGTCGGGACACGGCTACTTGCCCATGCCGGAATCGGAGCAGGCCATTGTGATTTTGAAAAGGGGCAGGGCGATTTATTCGATACCATCCGAGAATCACGAACACCGAAAGGATTAGAAGGCGATGAGGCCTTTGAAGGGAAGACGCACGTCCTCACTTATCATAAAGCGAAGGGAAGGGAATTTGATTTCGTCGTTATCGTCGTCGACCCTAGAGGGGAAAGCACTCATGTTCCACTTGATGAAAAACGACGGCTCTATTACGTGGCAGCGACACGAGCCAAAGAGTGGCTTGGAGTTATTCACTTTGGGAGAGATTGCGGCGAAGTACTTGGCCCAGTACTGGGAATAGGTTGATGTCGGCCCGAGAAGAGCGTCGCCTCCATCGCGCCAATCCACGGCTGTCTTCGTTCCGCGGCCCATCGCGCAATGGCTCCCCTGCGTGTAGTGAACGAACCCGAGTCGATTGTCTTGCCATCCGCCCGCTTATCGCAAAACGCGACGGTGAGCTTGTGGACATCCAAACCAATGTAGTGATACGGTGAAGTCATGGGAAGTCTCTTTGGGTTTCGTGGCCAGTCCACTGGTCCACGTCATTCGGTTTCCGGATATTGCCCGGAGGCTTCCCATCATCATCATATCTCCACGTGATTTCCTATCACCTATGCATGCTAACAAGTACAAGTGGGTGAGAAACAAGTACAATTCACTTGTCAGAGCGCACTACAGCCCAACCAAGAGACGAGGCATGATGATCAAGTGAATGGGCCAACCAGGGGGTGTTGCCTGCGGGTGACCCGCTGTGCAAGCTCACCAGCAGCACCCCCCTGACGTTGAGCAGCGAAACAGGCCCCCATGGGAGACACGCTCGATGCTTGCAATATTCAATGACGTAGTCCCCGCCCCGTACCCTCCTGCAGTCGGGAAATAAAGGGACAGACTACTAATTAATTTGACTTCTCGCCTGCATCCGGCGTAGGATGCAGGCCATGAGCCGATTTGCGCGAGTGGTTGTGCCGGGGTTCCCGCATCACGTGACCCAGCGGGGAAATCGTCAGGCGGATGTGTTCGAGGACGACGAGGACCGCCGGGCGTACCTGCGCTTTCTAAAGCAGTATGCGGAGCGCCGGGGCTTGTCGGTTTGGGCGTATTGCCTGATGACGAACCACGTCCACCTGGTCGTCGTACCCGAGCGGGAGGATTCGCTCGCGAAGGGATTGCGCGATGCACACACGGTGTACGCGATGCGATTCAACACCCGCACCGGCCTCAGTGGTCACGTTTGGCAGGGTCGCTTCTATTATGCGTACTTGATGAATCGCATCTCTGGGCCGCGGTGCGCTATGTGGAGCGCAACCCGGTGCGTGCGGGGATGGTGGACCGGGCCGAAGAATACCTGTGGTCGAGTGCGGCGGCTCATTGCGGCTTGTGCACCGATTCGCTACTATCGAACGAGTTTCCTGCGAAGGGCGTCATAGACGACTGGGCGACGTGGTTACGCAACGAGGAAGACGAAGATGCTGTCAACCGAATCCGGCGACAGACCCATACAGGCAGGCCATGTGGCTCGCCCGCACTTCTCACCCGCCTCGAATCCCTGCTTAGTCGCGTCCTTGGTCCAAATCGACGCGGTCGTAAAAGGAAGATGGCGGGAGAGGAAGGGATTAAATCGTAGTCCGTCCCTTTATTGCCCTTTATTGCCATTGATCCTCAAGGCCCGTCTATTGGCTCCGGTGCGCAAGGAGATGAACTCGACAAGCAAGGAAGGTACCATATTCTGAGTGGCACCAGCCACAGTCAAGCTTGGAAATACGACATCGGATTCCCGACATACAACCCTCAATGGGATGTGTTAGCCTTACTCTTGCCTTGACTAATCCAAGGTTAGGTTCTTTAGGAGAAGCAGCCCATGCAGAATGTGTGGCGTTCCACTCGTACAATAGCCGGTTTATTATTGTGTTGGCTTTCTATTGGCTTGAGCGCCATAGCTGATGGAGGGCAGAGACGTTCATTCTCTGCTGCCGATCAAGAGAAGACTAATAAGTCATTTGCTCAAGCTCTGGCTGCTCTCCAAGGGGATGACGAGAGCATGGCAGCTTCCGCACTACTCCAGCTCACGGGAGATATAGATAGCCTTGAAGAGACTCTTCCCACATTACTGGAGGTATCTCAACACCCCATCAATCCAAGTATGTCTCCACGTCTCATACGGGATCGACGTCACTTGTGGCCGACCCGGTACTCAAGTTTCGAGACAAGAAATGCGCTGATAATTGGATGTATCGCCGACTCGATTCGTGAGACGACAGATCCGGCAAAGCGATCGGCTTGCATTGCCGCGTTTGAACCTTTTGTGTTGGAAGCTATTGGAGGGAAAAAGACCGGCATCTCTCGCGTTGAGGCACTTATTGCATACTACTCAAGTGCCTTCTTTCCGAATTGGTTCCCGGTCTCACCTGATTCTTCTCCCTATTTGGAGCGCATACTCTCAACCTTGTTTGAATGCCTCGGTAGTAACGATACGGCCCTACGCAGCAAGGCTTCAGATCTGTTGCTTACCGCAGCAGGTTACTTGCCTGAGCGCCGAGTGCAAATTGTTCAGCAGATGGAGGACATCCTGAAACAAGCAGGCGACCTAGCTCTCCTTGCCAGCATGCAGCAATTTGTGACCAACCGACTCACCAAATCCCCGGTTGGCATATCTGAAAAGCTGTATCGTTCCGTTCAGCAGAAAAGCACCGAAGACATTGTCAGATACATTCTTGAAAATGGATCGATCGGTCTATTACCAGAAGCAGAGATTTATGTAGTGCTCGGTCGCCCGCTTGACGTGAAGACTAGGATACAGATTACGGAGGTTATACTAGCCAACAGTGACTACAGCGAAAGACTCTGGACATGGGTTGTGCCCTATCCAATACTGGATTCTGCGAGCGATCAGGATAAGAGCATTACGGATAGTGTAATTGCGATGATAGAGAAGAAACGCAAGGAAGTTACGAATGGACCGTTGAACGTCTATTGGCCGACAGCTGCAATCAGACGCATGGCTTTGGGCGACGCCGATCTCCTGGATGTGGATGGCAAATTGCATCTAGCCCAAACATCTGAGCGTCCTTATGCCCTTGATCGGCTCATACAAAAGTTAGGGGCACAGTTCACTTCCGGCAGGGCAAATAGCAGTCGCGAAGCAGCCGACGTTCTGGGTGCCGTAGCTTGGATAGACAGAACCGCCGCCGAGTCTGCTTTGGCACTACTAACCAACTCTCGTGGAGGTTTGATAGATTCCCCCAAAGGGACGGACAACACTCAAGACACAGCTTACGATCAGAAAGAGCGAGAGGTTGACGAGAGGATATCATTCGGCCTGGCAGAAAAGGCTAAACAAAGCGCCCGGAACGCTCTTGCATATTTTGACAGACTCGAAGAAGAAGCACACGGCAATGATACCGGCCAATTAGACGGCGGGCAACGCTAGTTTGGGGAATGAAGGGGAAGCAGAAGGGAAGTAAAGGGGAAAAGAGTAAAGGGGAAAAGAGGGACAGACACCTATTCCTAATGGGGGGAAAAAAGGGAAAAAAGGGACAGACACCTATTTCTGGGGAAAAAGGGACAGACACCTATTTCTAATGACAATACTACTTTATTTGTGTTTATTGTAAGGATAAACATCCCCTATGCCAACCGGAACAAGTTAAGCACGCACTTCGCGATGGGCATCATTGGCCGCCAGGAAGCCGCTGCGAAAACTGCTCAGAAAATAGCATGAATGGCAGAAAACAAGGGGAAGGCGACGATTTGGAGTGCAACGAACTCGCCTATATATATAGGGACAACATCCGAGGGACGAACCATGCCTACGCAATCCATGAAGCCCCGCCGACTCAGCCGGCGGCTCCGGGCTCCGTGCGGCAGACACGCACGGCCACCCCTTGAATCGTCAAATTGCAGGAGGGTGCACCCCAAGCCAGCACGCCGTCCGACGAGGACACCCCCTTGTATCGTCAAATTACAGGAGGGTGTACCCCAGGCCAGCATGCCGCCAACGAGGACACCCCTTGAATCGTCAAATTGTAGGAGGGTGTACCCCAGGCCAGCATGCCGCCAACGAGGACACCCCCCTTGTATCGTCAAATGCCAGGAGGTGCACCCCAGGCCAGCACGCCAACGAGGACACCCCCCTTGTATCGTCAAAGTCCCGGAGAGGGCTAGGCCGGGGCGGGCGGAAGAAAGAGGGGAGTTGGCTCGCGCAGGGATTCTGTGATGACACGAAGGTCGGGTTGCAGAACGGGGTGGCGGTACGCATAACTTGTGATTGCAGCAGACGACGACCTCGGTTGCTCGGGATTGGATGCTGAAGGGCCTCACTTGCTGAAGTAAGGGGAGAGATGAGAATAGACTCGCTACGACTCGTGTACTTTTCGCCCACCGGAACAACAAGGAAGATCGTGGAAGGGATAGGACGCGGGATACGTCATGTCCCTGTGGATCGACTGGATATTACGAAGCCGGAAAACCGGCAAGAGCCGTTGGAGACGTCGGAAGGCGAATTGCTCATCGTGGGAGTACCTGTATACTTCGGCAGGGTCCAGTCAAGCGCGATGGAGTGGTTGAGTACGATCAAAGGTCGTAACACCCTTGCTGTCTGTGTGGCCGTCTATGGGAATCGGGAATATGACGATGCCCTCCTCGAACTCAAGGAAACCCTCGCGCGCGCCGGGTGCATACCCATCGCCGGTGCTGCATACATCGGAGAGCATTCCTTTTCAAGCCCGGAGACTCCTATCGCTGCTGGCCGCCCTGATAGCACCGATCTATTGCACGCGGAGTCATTCGGCGAGGAAATAGTGAAAAGGGTCGCGTCGGTATCGTCAATTGGGCAGTTTGGTGATGTCGCTGTGCCTGGTCAACACCCTTATATCGAGATGAGCGACAACCGCCAGAAACTCTCCGGAGTGGATCTTGTTTCGGTGGACGGCAATTGTGTTCGATGCAGAAAGTGTTCTCAGCTTTGCCCAGTTGGCGCCATCAGTTTCGATGATTACTCGGCGGTTGACCGGAACAAATGCATACTGTGTCACGCCTGTATTAAGTACTGTCCGGCAAAGGCGCGGCACGCAAAGAGCGAGTTGATCCACGGTATTGCTGTGCGATTGAGTGGTGCGCTTCAAGGGCGGAAGGAACCGGCGCTGTTCTTGTAGACTGCTCTCCTAGTCGTTTGCCCGCGTCATCCGGTTGCCTGCCTGCTCGAAATCGCTGCGCGCCTTCCCGTACCATGCCTACGGTGCGTTCCAGACTGCGTCCATTTCAGAGGGGGAGACTTTCCATGGTGCGTCTAGTGGCCACGTTGTCGTTTTCGCTGCTCCGTGCGTTGAGCGTTTCCGCGGAGCCCAATCCGGTGCCGGACGCAGCGGGGACAATGATATGACCGAACAAGACCAAAGCAAGATCCTCTGGGACATCGCCGATCAACTGCGCGCCGCCTTGAACGAGGAAGATTTCCGCAATATAAATCAGTTCTCTCTGTCGCCGTGGGGTGAGCGTTATTTCCGTGCGGAGGTGTTCCGGCGTCATGAGTGACCTCATTCTCTACAGCACCGAAGACGGCAAAAGCCAGATCAAACTGCGGGCGGATGGGCAGACCGTCTGGCTGACACAGTTGGAGATGGCGGACCTCTTCGACGCCACAAAGCAGAATATTTCCCTGCACTTGAAGAACATCTTCGAGGGCGGAGAACTGGACCCGCCGGCAACTGTCAAGGAATCCTTGACAGTTCAAATCGAGGGCGACCGGGAGGTTCGCCGTCCGGTTACGCTCTACAATCTGGACGCCATTCTGGCCGTAGGATACCGGGTGCGCTCGCCCCGCGGGGCCCAGTTCCGCCGCTGGGCTTCCACCATCCTGAAGGAATACCTACTCAAGGGCTTCGTGATGGACGACGAGCGGCTGAAAAACCCGGATGGCCGTCCTGACTATTTCGATGAGATGCTGGAGCGCATCCGGGACATTCGCGCCTCGGAGAAACGTTTCTACCAGAAAGTGCGCGACCTCTTCGCCCTCAGCAGCGACTACGACAGGACGGACCAGGCCACGCAGACCTTCTTCGCCACAGTGCAGAACCTTCTGCTTTACGCCGTCACACGGGAAACCGCTGCCGAACTCATCACCGTGCGCGCCAACCCGAATGATCCCCACTTCGGCCTGCTGAGCTGGAAGGGCGCCCAGGTGCGCAAACTGGACATTCTAGTCGCCAAGAATTATCTGACCGAAGACGAGATCGATACGCTGAACCGCCTGGTGGTCATCTTTCTGGAAACGGCGGAACTGCGCGCCAAGTCCCGTCAGGAGACCCGCATGAGTTTCTGGAAACAGAACGTGGACCAAGTCATTACGTCCAACGGATTTCCCCTGCTCAGCCACGCGGGAACCATCAGCCATGAGCAAATGGAGCAGCATACCGCCGCGCTCTACCTGGAATACGAACAGCAGCTCAACA
>JBAZRU010000136.1:11377-12678 GCA_041662805.1 Candidatus Hydrogenedentales bacterium
AGAGGCCGACAAACAAGACGATGCCGAGCTGAAAGCCCTTGAATCAAAAATTAAGAAGAGAAGACGGTGAACGGCAACTGGCAATAAGGGTGGAAATGGGGGGACAGATCACGATTTCCCATTCATATGTAATATTGAATAAATACTCCGCAAATCCATCCGCAGGGCAAGGAGGCGAGCGCAAAGCACCCCTTGTATCGTCAAATTGTGCGGGTGCACCCCCCCCCGCGAGAGCGGGGAGAAGGACACGGTTCGGTCGCCCGTAGTCCGCATTGAAGCGATGCCGGGCTGACCCATTACGATTCGATTGCTCGAAATCGCTGCACTTCTTCCCGTACCATGCCTGAGGTGCGTTCCGGACTGCGTCCATTTCAGAGGGGGAAATTTTCCATGGTGCGTCTAGTGGCCACGTTGTCGTTTTCACTGATATGCGCGATGACTGTTTTCGCGGAGCCGCAGCCTCCGAAGATCGAGAAGCTCGGCACCATCGACTGCGACATGGTCGAGACGACGCCCGTCGTGTTCAAAGGAAAGCTCTACCGCTTCGAATACGTCCGCGGGTTCTATTACAAACCCAACACGACCGGCGACTCCTACTTCCGCTTTGTGGACACGGCGACGGGCGATTACACCCCTGGGTTCGCGAAAGGGTTCGATTTGGGCAGCGCCTATGCCGAGGGCGACACGATGTATGCATTTGGCGTGGACAACTGGGGCGGCTCAAAGCTCTCGGTATTCTGGTCCAAAGACCTCGCGACGTGGGAATCGAAGGTCATCCTCGAATTGCCGGGTTGGGAAATCTTCAACAACTCCGTCTGCAAAGGACCAGACGGTTATGTCATGGCCTTCGAGATCGGCGCTCCTCCGGAAGAAACGGGCAGCGGCTTCACGTCGCGGTTCGCCCGCTCGAAAGACCTCATGAACTGGGAATTGACGCCGGCCGAGTGCGTCCACCGGAAAGACCGCTATTCCGCGTGCCCCGCCATCCATTTCCTCGACGGCCTGTATTACATGGTGTATCTCGAAGGCCACACCAACGCCTACGAGCCCCACATCACCCGTTCCAAGGATCTCATTACGTGGGAAGACAGCCCCTTCCAGCCGATCATGCGGCACTCCGAGGAAGACAAGCAGATCGCCAATCCCAAACTGACCGAGGAGCAGCGCCAGTACATCGCCGGGGCGCGCAACAAGAACAATTCGGATTTCGACTTCTGCGAGTTCAACGGCAAAACCGTCATCAACTATTCGTGGGGCAATCAAGAAGGCAAAGAGTTCCTCGCGCAAGCGCGCTACGACGG
>JBAZRU010000137.1:0-12669 GCA_041662805.1 Candidatus Hydrogenedentales bacterium
GGGTCCTTGGACTGACGCTCCCAGCATGGACACAGGGCGATGCCACAACCGCTCCGCCCGCTGCTTCCGCACCAGCGCCCGCGCAGACGCTTGGGCCAGAGCAACCCGCACCCACCGCAGCGAGCGCGCCGGAAGCGTCTAAACCCGAACCGCCCGCAAGTGGGCCTCACGAGAAGACGGCGTTGGAGAATGCGCTCGATGCGCCAGTGAGTATTGAGTTTAAGGATAGTCATCTTTCCGAAGTTTGCGAGTTCATCGTGCAGTACGTCGGTATCAACATTGTGCTCGACTACCGGTTTATCGAGCCGACGAAGCGCGAGTTGCCGGTTGCCGCAGCGGATACGGCAGGAGCGACCGAAGTGACGGCACCCGAGTATGAGCCCGCCGCGAACTACGTGACGGACGGTATGGTCCCGTACATCAAGGTCTACGATGTTCCACTGAAGGATGCGCTGCAGGCACTGCTCGCGCCCCTGGAACTCTCCTATGAAGTTCACCCGGCGTTTATTCTGATTACCGCCAAAACGCACTTGGGCAAAGACGATTTCAGCGATCCCGCTCCGAGCGGCAAGGAACTGAACGCGGCGCTGGATTCGCCCATATCCATCGAGTTTCAAGACGAGCACATATCCGGCATTTCCGACTTTATCGCGGAATATATGGGTATAAACATCGTCGTCGATAAGCGGGCCGTCCAAGCGCCTTTGCAGCAGACGTCTCCCACGATGCTACAGCCGGGCGCGGCGGCGCAGGCACCCGGCGGCTTGCCAGGAGTCCCGGCCCACCGGCAACCCCGGCCCCCGACTCCGCCCTACTTGGTCAAAATCGGCGACCGCGTCGTGAACACGGGGTATGTGAAGCACATTAAGATGGATGACGTCCCCGCGCGCGAAGCGTTCAAGGCGCTGTTGGTCCCGCTTGGTCTTTATTACAAGCTTGGACCTGGCTTTGTGTTCATCAGCACACCGGAGTTGCTGGAGACGACGGACTTCGCGCCGCCAAAGCAGGAAGAGAAGTCCGAGGCGAAGGCAGAGGCTGAGTCCAGCACACAGCCCTTCAAGGTAGCCGGTTTCTTCACCGACAGCGCGACGTCAGAACAATCTGTCTTTCTGCAATTTCATTCTGGACTGACCAAGAAGTACAAAGTCGGCGAGAAATTCGAAGAGTACGAAGTCACGAAGATCGATTCAGCCAATCAAAGTGTCGTCGTTCGCTCGGAGAAGGACGGGCATGAATACACCGCATCATCCGAGAAGCCTGGACGGGAAGACGCGAAGCCGGGCGGCGAAAGGCTGCTATACGACAAACTCCAAGGTCCGGTGATGACATACAAGCCCTCCACGAATCCAACGCTTATCGCACCAACTCTAGAAGATGAATGAGAGGCGAGCTCAAAGGCACTCACACGGCCATTCGTGGATTAGGCATCTTCAGCCGCAACCGATTCGTGCTAGAATATGGGCATGGTGAGGCAAGGCCCAACGCGAATCGGTAGACGCAAACGATGGCCATGGATATTCGGTGGTGTGGCCGTCGTGCTTGCGATTGCGTGGCCAATCATCGAACGCCTTATCGATGCCGACCGTTACCTGCCGATGGCCACGAAGGCGGTGGAGAAGGCGACTAGCCTCCCTGTTTCGGCAAAGCACATCGACATTGCCCTTTTCCCAACCCCTTCCGCGCCCGTGCTCGAAGTAGACGTCGGCGATGCTGAGTTCAATGCGCACTGCGAGTCGGTCTCTGCGTATGTGAAGCTGAGAAGCCTCGTGCGCGGCAAGCTCGATGTCACGGACGTGACTGTGAGCGGTGTGACCGTGAGACTGCCCGAGACTCTCGCTAAAACGAGTGAGCGCATCCGGGCGATTGGTCCCAAGGACCCGAAGCAGGATGCCGCCGGTGCCGCTCCGCGATTGTCGGTGTCACGCGTTTCGGTTGAAGACGTTCGCGTGTTTGTTGGGGCCGCAACGGATCCGGTGGCCGAGGGCTCCGCAATTATCTCCAACCCGCTGAGCGACGCGATCGCCATTGACGCGGATTTGGACACCCCTCGCCTTGGGCAAGACGCCCACCTAGCGGCGGACGTGACACTCGCGCGAGGACAGGAGTTCGGCGTAGGTGTAAGGGGAACCGTCAAGGCCACGTCCATCGAGACTGCCACCTTTATCCCCGGCGACGCCATCCCCGACGGAACGGCAACCCTCACTGCGACGCTCGATAGGACAGGCCCCAAGACCTACCTCGTCGACATCACCGGCGACGCCACGCCGAACACGTACGAAGGCGTGGACCTTACTCCGCTTGTAGGCGCGTACACGGCGAAGGCGTGGTGGGACGACGGCACCTTTACGATTAACGATATCCATTGGAAAGCCTCCGGCACGGAGCTCACGGGAGATGTCACCGTCAATCTGGATGCGTCCGTCGCGGCGAATGTGGTCTCGGCGACGATCAATGCGTCCGGCCTGAAGGCCCTCTTCGCATTTCAGCCGCCGGGGCAATTCAACGTGAAGACGGACAGCGACGCTGCGTTTCAGGCAACGAATGTGCTCTTCGGCGTCTCGCCCGAAAAGGAACTGCGTCTGGCGTCCGGGGCCGCCGTGTTTCAGGGGATCAACTTGCTCGTGGAAGGAGACAAACCGGCAGTAGGCGCAATCAGCGGCTCTTTCTCGGTGCAGGAGAACACAATTGTCATAGACAAGTTCATCGGAGAGGGAGTGGCGCTGAGCGGCTCGCTCCGGCCCGACCTGAAAACAGGAACGACGCTGTTCGATTTGGCCGGAGAGGCCGATGTCACGCAAGAGCGCTTGAAGGGAATCGGGGGCATGCCTGCATTCTCCGATGCCGGTGGCAGGCTTGTGCTCAAGCGTGTGCGCGGCACATTCAAGCCCGGCGAAGGCGTGCCCGCGGACCTGTCTATCGAAGGCTCGCTCACGAAAGCGAGGCTGGGCATCGCCAGCGAATCCTGGACCGACCGGCTCGATCCGCTGGAAGTAACATTCGCGGCAGGCGTGAACGACATCGAAACCGAGGCAAGCGCTCAGTCGGAGATGCTTGGGAGTGTCCAAAGCACGGGGCTCTATCACTTTGCCAAGCGCGTTTGGGAAGGCAGCGTCACGGGAGACATCGCGGACGTCCAATTGCCATGGTTGAAGCAGCCTTCCGCGAAGGCCGTGGCTCCGGGGATTCTCGGGGCATTCGGCGCGTCGCAAATCGACATGACAGTGAGCCTTCCCACGGAGAAAGAGAAGTCGCTCCGGGTTGCGTTTGCGCGACGCGGCGATCCCGTGCTGAAGGGCGATGTGATGATGCTTCAGCAAGCGGACGGCATGGGAATCGGGCCAATCAACGTGTCTGCGACCGTTCCGGGTAATGCAATCCAAGCCGTGTTGCCGACGGACGTCTCCGTGTCGGGAACTATTCCGTTTGTCTTCGCGTTTTCGCCGGAAAAGAAGCAGTTTCAAGCGACCATCGACCTGACGCAGCCGCGCGTGCTCGCAGGCGGCTACGCGGACAAAGCGTCGGGCATGCCCGCATCGGTCGTCGTGATAGGCGACGCCCCACCCGGTGCGTGGGCGGCAAAGACCATTGAGGTGAAGTGCGCGGCTGAGTCGTTCGTCGGCAAGCCCGTCGATGGCCGCTTCGTCGTCGATGCGCTCGACATCGACATGGGCTCCATTTCCGAAATGCTGCCCGGGGGCCTGAAGAGCCGCGGGCGTGTGACCGGGTCCTTCGCCGCGCAGCCGACGGACATGAAGCTCGCATTGCACGACGTGGGCCTGAACTTCACGGAAGGCGCGGCCATCGACTCCATGAACGGCAGCTTGTCCTACATCGGCGACACGTTTGCGTGCAAGGGCCTGACGATTCGCGGGGCAGATTCGGACTGCGTCGTGGATGCGACCATGCAGGGCAATCGAATCCAGGGTACCATCACCGGAAACCAATTCGACATGAACGCCGTGTTGTCGGCATTGGATGCCTCGAAAAAGGCGCGGGCGGAATCCGCCGCGAAAGAGCCGCCCCCCGTCACGCCGGGCGACGAATCGGCGGGGCTTGAAGGACGCTTCACGGTTTCTGTGAAGCAGTTGCACTATGCGCGCGCTGACCTCGACAACATGGAAGCGGTGATTACCTTTGCCAAGAATGGATACCGGATTGATCCCCTTCGGATCCAGCCGTATGGAGGGACTCTGACGGGGGTGGTCGCAAGCGCGCCGATCGCGGGCACGCAGGCAACCGCGCTTGGCATGGAATTGCTCATCGACCGCGTGGACGCGCGTATGCTTGAAGACCTGCTGGCCGCGGAACCTCGCGGCTTAACGGGTGCCCTGAGTGGTTCTGTCGCGCTTCAAATGCCGCTGGTGGAGGGCGTGAGTCCCATCCATGGGGCCAATGGCATAGTCACCTTCACGGGCGAGAATGGCTCCTTCGGCAAACTCGGGATTGCCTCGAAGATCGTTACCGTCCTGCGCACGACGGAGATCACGCGGCTTCGCATCCCCTCGCTGAAGGACGAAGGATTGGCCTACGACAAGTGCATGGGCGAGTTCGTCTTCACGAACGGCGTGATGGCGCTCAAGACCATGAAGGTCGAATCGCCGAGCTATATCATTCAAGTGGGAGGCACGATAGACTTTCCAAACAACATGACCAACTTAGAAGTTCATGTGAATATCCTGGAGACGGTCCTTGGCGCTGCGGACCTGATTCCCGGAGGCAAGGAAGTCACCAAACTCCTGCGCGAAGGCGGCGGTCTGCGGATTCGACTTACCGGCCCAATCGACAATCCCACCCCGACCTACGACTTCAAGGGCAATGTGACAGGCATTGCCAAGGAGGTTCTGAAAGCGACGGAAGGCGGCACGAATGCGGTCAAGGACGAGTTGGTCAAGGGCGCTTCGGAAGTGCTCAAGGGTCTCCTTCAAGGTCGCTGAATACGCGCAGATTCCTGCCATTTCTGGATTCCAGTCAACATCTGTGGTACCCTTTTGCCTGCAAATCCCGATGATTTGAGAGGAGAACGATCCTGTGAGGCATCCACTACCCGAAATGCCCCCGCGTGTCCAAATTCAGACACAGGCTGGGTGTAACGGCCGCTGTATATTCTGTCCAAACGAAGAGGTCTTGAAGTCCGATCTGGAACACGGACGGATGCCTCTGGACCTGTTCAATAAGATTGTCGATGAGCTGGCGCAGACTCCGCCGCGACGCGTCGGCATGTATATGCAGAATGAGCCATTGCTCGACAAGCGCATGCCTGACCTTGTGCGCATCGTAACCGAGAAGATTCCCAGCGCGAAGTCGCAAGTCATCACGAACGGCACGCATCTCACCAAAGAGAAGGGCGAGGCCCTCCTCGATGCAGGTCTGAAGCAATTGAAGTGCAGTCTGCAATCTCTGGATCCAGAGACCAATCGCGAGATCATGGGATACGACAGCAAGAAAGTGATCGAGAACTGCATCGAGTTCCAGCAGACCATCAAGCGGAAGAAGTCGGGCATCGATTTCCGTGTGTCGATGGTTGTCACCAATAAGAACATGCACCAGATCGAAGATACGCGGCGGTTTTGGAAGAGGCATGGCGTTCGCTTGGTTACGTCCGCGCTGGAAAATCGCGGTGGCAACATCCGCATCGCGGACGAATTGAACGTGGGCGAAATGCGTTCGATGGGCAACTGCATTCGTCCGTCGCGCGACTTGATGATCCTGTTCAACGGCGACGTTCCGTTGTGCTGCGTCGATTGGCATCGCACGGCGGTGCTCGGCAACGTGGGAAGGCAAAGCATCCGCGAAGTGTGGCACGGTCAAACCGTCGAAAAGATTCGCGACGGTCTCGGCGACGGCAAGGCGGACATGCTTCCCGGCATCTGTGTTGACTGCGGCGAAAGCGCATGCCCCAACCTTCATCGCCGCGGATTTCGCGGAATGCTCTCGCGGATCGCCGCGGCATTCTAGCCCGCATTTCATATTGGACAGTGCCCGACTCGCTTTGATGCGGGCGTCCATCCTCGTGGCCGAATTTGCTGCACGGCGTGGCTTTCTTTGCGCACGCGAGTAGGGGTATTCTTCTTCGGCAGGTCACCGCGCCGGACAGGCCCATTGGAAAGGAAGTTCAGATGTACGTGCTCATGTGTTTGACGCTTGGAATGACTCTACAGGGGCCGGGAACGATTTGGCAGGATGCCTTCGAGGCGAAAGAACAAGGTCTGCAAGCGACCGTTGCCGGTGACTACCACGTCTGGGCGTGGGTGAAGGGCGACGGGATAGGTGAAGTCGCGGTTGGCCAGACACGATTCAAACTTGAGGGCGACGCCGATGCGGCCTTTGCGTGGAAGCACTTGGGAGCGGCCCCGCTCGTTCAGGGTGCAAACGCGGTAGAGCTTCCCGATGCCGTGGCAATCGTCGTTGTAACGACAAACGAAAAGTACGACCCGAGTTCCGTGCTGCCGTACGTGCGCGTCAAGGATCAACCGGAAGCATCGGGCGATGAGCGCGCAGCTATCGAACGCGACACGAACACCGTCTTCACGATGACCCCATTTGCGGACAAACCGCAGTGGGAAGGCTATGCAAAGTCCCTGCGGCGGCGATTCCAGGTTTCGTCTGGACTGTGGCCGTTTCCCGAGAAGACGCCGTTGAACGCCAAGGTGACTGAAGTCGCCAAGCACGAAGACTACATCGTGGAGAAGGTGACGATTGAGGCGTGGCCCGGCTTTCTCGTAACGGGCAATGTCTATCGCCCCGTGGGAGACGGGCCGTATCCGGGCATTGCGTGTCCGCACGGCCATTGGGAGAAGGGGCGTTTTCAGGATGACGACAAATGCTCGGTGGCGGCGCGCTGCATCACGTTTGCCCGCATGGGCATGGTCGCGTTTAGCTACGACATGCTGGGCTACAACGATAGCCGCCAATTGATCAACCTTTCGGGCCACAACTCGGGAACCGAACCGCCGGAGCAGCGTGAACAGGAAGCTTTGTGGGGCATCCATCCGTTCGGTGTCCAGCTGTGGTCGAGCGTTCGAGTGCTCGACTATCTCGAGGGGCTGCCGTATGTGGACGGGATGCGCTTGGCGTGCACAGGAGCCTCCGGTGGAGGTACCCAGACGTTTGCGCTATCGGCGATTGACCCCCGCGTGAAGGTGTCCGCGCCTGTCAATATGATTTCTCACACCATGCAGGGGGGATGCGGGTGCGAGAACGCGCCACTCATTCGGTTCAACGCATCGAACATGGAAATCGGCGGCCTGGCTGCACCCAATCCAATGCTGATGGTCTCGGCCTCCGGCGATTGGACAAAGGCCACGCAGACGGTGGAGTATCCCGCCATTCGCGGGATCTACGAGTTTTACGACGCGGCCGATCGCGTGGAGAATGCGCCGTTCGATTTCGGCCACAACTACAACAAGTCCAGCCGGGAGGCCGTCTATCGTTTCTTTGGAAAATGGTTGCTAAACGACGAAGCCAAGTACGCGTCCTTCACCGAACCACCCTATCAAATGGAGCCTATCGAAACGCTCCAGAATTTCTCGGGGACTGCGGCGCCCGAGGGATACCCGGACGCTGAAAGCATCATTCGAACGATCATTGAAGCGGATAAGGCGAAGTGGGAGAAGGCCCTGCCGAAAGAACTGGATGATTTGGATGGTTTTCGCACGCTTGCGGCGCCCGCACTCGATGACATCGTCGGCGCTGGGGTGATGTCGGACAGCCGTGGCGGCATCAGCAAGCTAGCAGTCGAGAAGTTCGGCGTGGTCGAGGGCGATTCCTTTACGCTTGAGCGCATGAATATCCGCAATGAAGTGATGGGGTCGGTGCTGCCCGCGCTACTCTATCGCCCCAAGGCCGTGCAGTCGGCCGGCGGCGTGTTACTCCTCCATCGCGCCGGAAAGGCCGCATTTGCAGACGCAGAGCACGGAGGGCCTGGCCCGTTGGTCAAGGGCCTGCTCGCAAAAGGCCGCGCAGTACTTGCGCTGGATACGTTCCTCACGGGTGAGCACAACGGGCCGATGCAACGGACGGTACGCGTCATGAAGAAATTCCCGGATTCGTTCCTTCCGACCAACACGGCCTACCGTATTCAGGATGCGGTTGTGGGCATTGCGTATCTGCGCTCGCTCCCGGAATTCGCTGCGAATGTCGGCGTCGTCGGCTTGGGCGATGCCGGCGTGTGGAGTCTGTTTGCGGCAGCGCTCGCACAGAGCCGCGATGTGGGCAGCGTACGCACGCTTGTCGCCGACGTGAATGGGTTCAATCCCGACGACGACGCATCGTGGGTCAAAGGACCGTACATGCCGTGCATACGCTCGATTGGCGACGTGACAACGGCCGCGGCGCTTGCCGCCCCGGCGGAACTCGCATTGTGGAATGCCGCCCCCGTCGATGTTTGGCGAAAAGCCCTCTTGAGCTATGCCGTTGAAACGGGCAAAGACGCAGCGCTCTTGGCGAATGAGGGAAGTCCCTCGATTGACGCAATTCTGGCGGCGTTTCCGTAATCACAATGGAGCCGACACCGCAGTCACAGGTTGCCGATGAGAGCTGGGAGTTGCCGCGCGACACGCTGTTGCAGGTGGCCGATCTCCATTTCTGGAACCTGATCATCAACCCGGTTCGTCTGCTCAACAAGCGCGCGCTGGGCATGATCAATGTTGCCATGCGGCGGCGTCACGAATTCGATGCCGCGCGCGCGTTTTCGTATATCGAGGCGTTGGCCGCGTCTCCCTGCCGGCAGCTTTTGCTCACGGGCGATTTCACATCGACCTCGCTGGACGAAGAGTTTGAGCAAGCCAGAGCATTCTTGGCGACTTTGTGCAAACGCGGGTTTACGACGCATGTGCTGCCCGGGAATCACGATGTGTACACGTTCGAGTCCGTGCGAAGACGGCGATTCGAGCGCCACTTCGGCGAATACCTTCCACGAAATGGGTATCCTTCCTGCCACACGCTGCCTGGAGGCACGTCGCTGATTCTTGTGCCTACGGTATGCCCAAACCTGTTTTCGTCGCGCGGTCGCGTCGCGCACAAGGATGTGAACGCCGTGGCCAAGTTGTTGGCCGCCACATCCGATCCCGTCATCGTGGCCGGACATTATCCTATTCTGCGGCGGACCCCTGGATACGTGCTCACCAAGGAGCGGGAGATGCGAAATGCCCAGGTCTTGCGCGAGGCGCTCGGCGGCTGCGGGCGGCGCGTGCTGTATGTCTGCGGGCACGGGCACCGGTTCTCATTCGTTTACGACGCCTTGTATCCGAATCTGACGCATTTGAGTACGGGGACGTTTTTTGGAAAGCATCGTCATGGGCAGATGGATGGGACCTTCGCGGAAATCGACGTCCTTCGCGAAGGGTTTCGCGTTTTTAAGCACACTCACATTGGCGAGTGGAAGCGGGAATCCGTCAGCGCCGGTTGAAGCGCAGTATCCGTCTTAGGAGTCTGTCGGGCTTTCGCTGCAAATCCTCTGTTGTCGGGTGTATTGCGTTTTGGATTGCGGGGTGTAATTCATTAATGTATAAATATGTATATATATAGGTAGAGCGGAGCCCGGCAGATTCTTGGACCGGATTTCTCATCTCAACTATCTGGTATATGACTATTGAGCATTTTGCGCGGGTTCACATGAGTGCCCGTTCATAACGCGGGTTAGGTCTGACTTGCTTTCGGCTTTGCCCGCCTCGGAGAGGAGGGACTCTCCCAAAGGGGAGTCTTCAATTCACTCTCCCACGCCGTCAAGGCTTCGCGCAACTCGCGCGCTTTCGCCTCATGATCAGCAGAACGATCATTCGACTCGGCAATATCGGCGGAGACATCGTACAGGCCGTACGTGCTGCCGCGCTCTTTCATGAGCTTCCAATTGCCTTCGCGAATGGCCCGGCCTTCATGAAACGCCCAGAAGAGGCGGTCATGCGGCACGCCTGATCGTTCTCCCGATACAAAGGGGAGAAGATCGACTCCATCTATGATACGGTCCGTCGGCGCCTGACTGCCTGCGACGGCAAGCAACGTGGGCAGTATGTCCAGCGATATGACGGGTTGGTCGTAAACCCTACCCGAGGGAATCCGAGAGGGGTAGTGCATGAAGAAGGGCACGCGAATTCCCCCTTCGCGTACACCCCCCTTCGCGCCGCTCAATGGAGTGTTTCTGGACGCATTCGCGGTTGGTGGACCGCCATTGTCACTCAGGAACACGACCAGGGTTTTGTCGAGAATCTGACGGTCGCGAAGTGCATTCACAACCGCGCCAACCCCATCGTCAAGTGCGCTCAACATAGCTGCGTAGGCCCGTCGCTTTTGGTCAGTGATGCCTTGAAAACGGTCCAGGTATGCCTGCGGCGCCTGCATTGGCGCGTGCACCGCGTTGTACGGCAGATAGAGGAAGAACGGCTTCTGGTGTTCCTTGGACACATAATGGACGGCTTCTCGGGTGAATGCGTCAGTTAGGTACGCTCGCTCTTCGACGGCGTCCGTGCCGCGCAGGATGTCCGTCAACGGCTCGCCGTCCTTCGGCAAATAGGGATGTGACCCGCCCAAGAATCCGAAGAACTCATCAAACCCGCGCTGCAACGGGTGAAATTCGGGCTTGTACCCCAAATGCCACTTGCCCACCATGCCCGTCGCATAGCCGCCCTTCTTAAGGAGTTGCGGCAGTGTGATTTCATCGAGAGGAAGGCCGAAGTTCAGGGCAGCATCCTGCGCCGGACCGGGATTGTACCAATGGCCAAACCGCTGCTGGTAACGGCCGGTGAGGAGTCCGGCCCGAGTTGGGCTGCACACCGGGCAGGAGACATAGCCATTGGAAAAACGGACTCCCCCGCTGGCTAACGCGTCGATATGGGGGGTTGGAATCTCCCCGCCACCGTGGATACCCAGATCTCCGTACCCCAAATCGTCGGCCACAATTAACACAATATTGGGAGCTGGCGAGATTTCGGCGGGCAATCCTGCGCTTCCCATCGCCAACGTTGCGGCACCTACGCCTATTGTCGCGAGGAATTGACGCCTGTCGAGCGTGCAAAGCGCGGGGCGGCGCCTCGAATCGGGGCTAAACGATGAATTCATCGGTCACTCCTCCAATCCTGGAGTATGCGCATGCGCAAGTCAATTCGCTGGAATTCCTTTATCTAACCCGGTTTGGCGGGGCGTAGTTCCATCCAATTCCCACCTGGTGAGAAAGAGGAATGCAGCCTCGCTTTCCAGCGGGACTATACCACCAACCATCCAATCTCGCCATCCTGAATTCCTCGCGGTCAAGAATGGGGCAACACACAGTATGCGAAACACGTAACCCCTTTGATAGAATCCATCCTTGCCGAACTCGCGGGGTCGTGTCGTTTGCAACAGGGAGAATGAAGCCAAAGTGCCGGAGTCATCAGAAGAGAGAGGCCAACAAACCCTCACCCGGGGCTCAGGGATGAATCTGCCGAATCAGTTAACGTTGGCGCGGGTCATGATGGTCCCCCTGTTCGTGTTGCTGCTTTCGTTCCATCATTGGGTCTGCTACACGCTCGGTTACGTCGTCTTCGCCGCTGCGGCGATCACGGATTACTGGGACGGCAAGATTGCCCGGTCGCGCAACCTCGTGACGAACTTCGGCAAGTTGTTGGATCCCGTGGCCGACAAAGTACTGCTTACCGCCGGATTTCTTATGCTCATGGTATTGCCCTCGCCGCAAGACAAAAGCGTGCTGAGCTTGGACATTCCGGGTTGGACCGTGGTTGCCATTTTGGCCCGCGAGTTTCTGGTGACGGGCGTGCGGTCGCTCGCGGCCAGCGAAGGGGTGGTGATAGCCGCAAACAAGTTCGGAAAGGCTAAAGCCGCGATCCAGATGGTGTATGTGTTCGTGTTTCTGTTACTGGCTATCGCGGAACAGTTCGTCGTCTGGTGGTTGCCACAAGAGGCCTCCTACTATCGCGCGGGCCTCATCTGGTCGTCGTACTTCGCAATCGTTGCCGTGGCCGTGTACACCGTATACAGCGGCGTTCAGTTTATGCGCATCAACTGGCGCGAACTTCATCTGGGGAGGTTGTAGTGTCCGTTCCATCGCCTTCTAGGGCTGTCATCGACCTTGGCGCATATGCACGTAACTTGGCCCACGTGCGCACCCTGGTCCCGAAAGAATGCGCTTTGATGCCTATCGTGAAAGCCGATGCATACGGCCTGGGTGCAGTTCCCATCGCCAAGAAGGCCATCGAATGCGGCGCCGCCATGCTCGGTGTCGCCACGGTGAGCGAAGCCGTCGAATTGCGCGAGGCCGGTATCACGGAACGCATCCTCGTCCTGGTCCAGCCTCCCGAAGATGCGCTCGCCGCCGCCGTCGAATACGAGCTCCGGCTTATGGTCTCCGATACCGCATGCGCCGAGCGTGTGGGCGAGTTGGCGCGCAGGGCCAATCGCGTCGTCCCGGTCCACTGCAAAATTGACACCGGCATGGGCCGGCAAGGCCTAAATGCAGACACGGCCGTCTCGCAGATGCTGTACTTGACTCGGGTGTCGCACGTCGACCTCGAAGGCGTAGCCACCCATTTCCCGATTGCGGATTCGGCGCGCGACCCATTCACGGCCAACCAACTCCGCACGTTTCGCCATGTCCTGCGTCAACTGGACAAAGAAGGCATCCCCTACGAGATGGTCCATGCGGCGAACAGCGCGGGGATCGTTAATCACCCCGCGAGCGTG
>JBAZRU010000138.1:0-8902 GCA_041662805.1 Candidatus Hydrogenedentales bacterium
ACTCGCTGTGCAGGATGGCGACCTGCGGGATAGTCTGGGTCTTGAAGCAGTATTCTTTGCGCGCGCGACAGAACTCCGCCACTTCGGCGTACACATCCTGGTGCCATTCGGTGACGCGTCCGGAACGCTGCGGCTGATCGTAGATGAAGACCGACCCGCCTTGCGCTAAGGTCACGGCAAGTTCCTGGCAGAGATGCGGCGCGGGTTTGAAGGTCCACTGGCCGTCGCCGGTCTTCAGGAAGGCCCAGGCCATGAGGTTCCACGGAAGGCCGCGCGCGGCGAGGAACCGCGATTCTGCGCAGGAGCGTTCCGCTCCGAAGCTCGGGTCGAAATCGCCGCTGAGATAATCGACGGGCGCGGCAATGGGTTCGGGCTGCCGGACGCTGTACATCCAATTGCTGCACACCGCGATGGATGGCTTCCGCTTGTGAAGCGCCTCGGCGTACTTCTGCACGTGCTCGGTGAACAGCGTGCGCTGGAACGCGAGCCATTCGGCCCAATTCGGGTCATCATGTTTGCGAGGGATTTCAGTAATTCCGGTACGCGTCGTGAATTCGGCGATGCAGCGCTCGCTCCACGAAGGGTGGCTTGCCCAGTTCTCACCGTCGATCCATACGCCGTCGATGTCGTAGTTGTCGACGACTTCGAGAAGCTGCGGAATCATGAACGTCTCGGTGTAGTCGCTGAGGGGATCCGTGTTGTTGGCGTTGGGCTTGCCTTCGGCATTGATGTTCGCCCATTCGGGATGCAACTGGAGGGCGCGCGTGTCCCACACGCCGGAGTAATGAATCGACAGAGGAATACCCATGTCCTTCGTGACTTTGCGCCAAACGGCAAGCGCGTCATTGACAATGCCCGGCGACGGCGATCCCACTTTCGAGGGATAGCCGGTCCAGCCGGGATGGCCTTTGCAGTCGTATTGAACATAGTCCGGCTTCACCTTGTCGAGCATGGCCCGGACGTGTTCATAGGTGGTCTCGCGGCCAAGTTCGGTGTCCTTCTCTCCTGGGTGAAGATCGTAGTGAAGGCCGAAGTAGGCGTCCGCCGGCCACTTGGGTTGGGCGTCCGCCTGGGCCGTTGTTGCGAGCACGATGAAGAGTCCTGCGAGCATCATGGATGGTCCCCCTTTAATTGAGACAGTTACGATGGGGGATAGCGGGGGTGGGATGCAAGTTGGACTTGGACAGTCATACCCTCGCACGCGGAGCGTATAGTCTATACTTCACAATATTGATCGCGTGATAAGCAGGGATCCGAATTTGGGGGGAGTTGATACGATGTTTGGGATCAATTCGAGACGAGTCGCTCTAACCCTGACGATGGGCGCGCTATGTGTTTGTGCATCCTATGGCGCATCGACGGTCATACCGTGCGACGATGCGAGCTTTGGGGTATCGCCGTATGCGTGGAAGGTGACAGGTGCGGGCGGTGACGCACGGGCGGAAGCCACGATGCCGGGCGCCTATTTCAAGACTGTCGCGAAGGGCACGGCCACGATAGGGCTTGTGATTGATGGGACCGCAAACGCGGGATGCCCCGAGCCCTCGATGCCGGTAATTGAGTATTCCGTCGATGACGGCCCCTTTGTGATCGTGCCGTTGAAGCGGACGGACGCGGTGTACACGCTCCCCGTTAGCGAAGGACTCGATCCCGCTGCGTTGCACAAGCTCGAAGTCTATTTTCGTGCCGCCGATTTGGGTCAGGCGCGATGGACGGCGTCCAAAGCGCATTTGCGCATCGCAGGCCTGTCGCTGGACGAAGGGGGAGCGCTGGCAGCCTATCCCAAACGCCCGAAGCTGGCCATCGGTTTTGGGGATTCCATCACGGAAGGCGTCGGCGTGGATGCGAAGTTCACGTCGTGGCAACTACTCGGGCCGAACAACGCGCGTTGTTCGTGGTTTCCGATTGTGTGCGCAGCCCTGGATTGCGAATACGGGCAGTTTGGGTCCGGCGGCCAAGGCATGGTGAAGGTGCTCGAAATGCCGGGTCTCATCAAGACCTGGGATCACTACGATGCAGAGACGCCGCGCCTCAAGAACGGTTTGTTAATCCCTGAACCCGACTACGTGTTTTGTTGCATGGGCACGAACGACTTCGGCGGCATAGACATAACCGCGGCCTATATGGAGTGGCTCGCCGCGGTGCGTAAGGCCTGTCCGAACACACGCGTCTTCTGCGTCGTTCCGCCGTCGGGCGTTCACCGCGATGAGATTGGTGCGGCAGTCGCTGCAAGCAACGATGCTAAGGCCCACGTGATCGATATACCTTCGCTGAATGCGACGATCACGGCCCGAGAAGGCGCCACACAACTCACGTATGACGGCGTCCATCCCACGGCGTTCGGCAACGGACTATTCGGCGCGAACGTCGCGGTGAAGGCGCAGGAGATTGTCGGCAAACAAGGGCAGTGATTGCGCTGCAGCGCTGGGAAGTCGTGGACAGACTGTGTGCGGATGTTCAGCCGGATTCCATGAACAAAAAAGCCGTCCCCAAGCGCTTGGCTTGGGGACGGCTGATTCGTTAAGAAACTAGACTACTTGCGGCCTTTGGCTTTCGCCTTTACTTTGCCTTTGGCGGCAACTTTCTTCGCGACGGCCTTCGCTTTGCGGGGCGTCTCGATAGCGGCTTGGGCAGCGGCCAATCGCGCGATGGGTACGCGGAACGGGCTGCAGCTCACGTAGTTGAACGCGGTGCGATGGCAGAACTTCACCGAGCTGGGCTCGCCGCCGTGCTCGCCGCAGATACCAACCTTGAGGTCGGGACGCACCGAGCGGCCCTTCGCGACGGCCATCTCGATAAGCTGGCCGATGCCTTCCTGGTCGAGCACCTGGAACGGGTCGTACGGGAGGATCTTCTTCTCGATGTAATACGGCAGGAATCCGCCGATATCATCGCGCGAGAAGCCGAAGCCCATCTGCGTAAGGTCGTTCGTGCCGAAGCTGAAGAACTCGGCGTGCGCCGCAATCTTGTCGGCAACGAGACACGCGCGCGGGACTTCGATCATTGTACCGACCATGAAGCTGAGCTTCATCTTGTACTGCTTCTGGACTTCCTCGGCGACGCGGCGAACGATGGTGGCCTGGTTGATGTATTCGTTCTCGTGACCTACCAGCGGGATCATGATTTCCGGCAGAACCTTAATCTTCGCCTTGGTCAATTCGGCAGTCGCTTCGAGGATGGCGCGCGCCTGCATTTCGGTGATCTCGGGATAGGCGACGCCAAGACGGCAACCGCGGTGGCCGAGCATCGGGTTCAGCTCATGGAGCTGTGCGATGCGCGAGCGAATCTTCGCGGCGGGCACTTTGATCTGGCCGGAGAGCTCTTCGATCTGCGCGTCGGTCAGCGTGACGAACTCGTGCAGGGGCGGATCGAGCAAGCGAACCGTAACCGGCTTGCCGGCCATCGCCTTGAAGATGCCGATGAAGTCCTTCTTCTGGTAGGGGAGGAGCTTCATAACGGCAGCACGACGGACATCTTCGTTTTCGGCGAGGATCATCTCACGCATGTGGATGATGCGCTCGGGCTCGAAGAACATGTGCTCCGTGCGCGCAAGGCCGACGCCTTCGGCTCCGAACGCAACGGCTTGCGCGGCGTCTTCGGGACGCTCGGCGTTGGTGCGGACGTTGATCTGACGCGTCTCGTCGACCCATTTCATGAGCTTCTTGTAGTGGGGATTCAGGTCGGGCTGAGCCGGCAGCACGCCGACGGACCCTTCGAAGACCTTGCCCGACGAACCGTTCATCGAGATCCAGTCGCCTTCCTTGATGACTTTCCCGCCGACTGTGATGGTCTTGCTGCGGGCATCGATGTGGAGCGCGCTGCAACCCACGATGCAGCACTTGCCCCAACCGCGCGCAACGAGCGCCGCGTGGCTGGTCATGCCGCCCTTCGCCGTCAGGATAGCTTCGGCGGCGTGCATTCCGGCCACGTCTTCGGGCGATGTCTCGGCGCGAACGAGTATGACTTTCTCGCCTCTCGCCTTCGCCGCCTGTGCGCGTTCCGCCGTGAACGTGACTTGGCCTACGCCACCGCCGGGACCCGCGGGGAGACCCTTGGCGAGCGTGTTGGCGCGCTTCTCTGCCGCGGGGTCAAGCATCGGGTGAAGCAATTCGTCAAGCTGCTCCGGCTTCACGCGGCGAAGCGCCGTGTTCTTGTCGATCAGCTTGCTCTCGCACATCTCGACGGCCATGCGAACAGCGGCCGTCCCCGTGCGCTTGCCGGTACGCGTCTGCAGCATCCAGAGTTCGCCATTTTCAATCGTGAACTCGATGTCCTGCATGTCCGTGAAATGCTTCTCAAGCTTGCACCGGATATCGTACAGCTTCTTGTACGCCTTCGGATTGATCTCTTCGAGCGACTCCTGATGCGCCGTGTCTTCGGTCTTCGTGGCCTTGTTGAGGGCGGACGGCGTGCGGATACCGGCCACAACGTCTTCACCCTGGGCATTCACCAGCCACTCGCCGTAGAACTTGTTCTCGCCGGTTGCCGGGTCGCGCGTGAAGGCCACGCCCGTCGCGGACGTATCGCCCATGTTTCCGAACACCATCGCCTGCACGTTGACGGCCGTGCCCCACTGATCGGGAATGCCTTCAATGCGGCGATAGGAAATCGCGCGCTTGCCGTTCCAGGACTGGAACACAGCCTTGATGCCACCCCAAAGCTGGGCCTTGGCATCGTCGGGGAAAGGCTTGCCGATCGTCTCTTTGACAATCTTCTTGAAGTCTTCGCATAGCTGCTTCAGTTCGGCGGCAGTGATGTCGGTGTCGCTCTTGTAGCCCTTTTCCTTCTTCAGGTGCTCCATGTGATGCTCGAGCTTGAGGCGGACGCTCTCGCCGTCTTTCGTCTCAATACCCGCGGCCTTCTCCATCACCACGTCGGCGTACATCATGATCAAGCGGCGGTACGCGTCGTACACGAAGCGTTCGTCGCCACTCCGTGCGATGAGGCCGGGGATCGTCTTGGGGCTAAGGCCCACGTTCAACACGGTGTCCATCATGCCCGGCATCGACATGCGCGCGCCGGAACGCACCGAGAGCAGAAGGGGTGACTTCGGATCGTCGAACTTCTTCCCCATGACCTTCTCGACGCGAGCCATCGCCTTCTCTACTTCGGCGACGAGTTCCTTGGGAAGATTTCCCTTGTGCTCGTAGTACACCGTGCAGACTTCGGTAGTGATGGTAAACCCTGCCGGAACGGGGATACCCATGCTGGACATTTCGGCGAGGTTTGCCCCCTTGCCGCCCAACAGCTCTTTCATGTTCGCGCGGCCTTCGGCTTTTCCGGCGCCGAAGAAATACACCATTTTCTTAGCCATGGATGCTGTTCTCCTGACGGGCAATAAGGGCTGGTAATTCCCCCGATGCAGCCCGTCCTTTGTTGAAATGTCGTCGAGTCAAGGGCTTGACTCGCCCCTACGCAAAAGACGGGGGATTGTACAAGTTGAATGCCTCCCGATGCAAACCGAAGCCGGTGCGCGAGCCGCGGGACTCGGCTTTCGCAAGTATCATATAACTATTATGAAGGGATTCGTGCGCATGGTCGCGGTCGTATCATTTGATCCGCTTCGCGGTGTATAAAAAGACCGCAATTGAGCCAAGTTGGTAAGAAGACCCGACAGGGGGGGCTGCCGTCCTATGAAAACATCCAGACGACTATCGATACTACTCATGGCGCTTTCAGGAACAATCATAAGCGGCGGGGCGCAAGCTGCCACAACGCTCGACTGGCAAGTGACGGTTGCCGACGGTGGCGCGCACAACGCATTCACCGATCTCATTCAGTGGAAGGGTGCGTACTACCTCTGTTTCCGGCACGGCGGGTCACACGCAACAATGGACGGCGACATCCAGGTAATGACGAGCGCCGATCTCAAAACATGGACGACCTGTGGCGTGCTGGACACGCTCGGCGACGACCGCGACCCGCATTTCACCGCCACCGACGACATGCTCTTCGTCTACTTCGGCACATGGGATCTCGCGCATCAGGAAGGACATGCCCTGCCCGACCGCGGCAAAGTGCGGTCCTATTTCGCGTCGACCCAAGACGGAAAGACATGGTCAAAGATACAGGCCGTCTACGAGCCCGGGTTCTGGTTGTGGCGCGTCCGCCGCCACGACGGCGTGTTCTACAGCGCCGCCTACACGGCGTACCGGCCCAAGCCCGACATGCGCGAAACACGGCTTGTGAAATCCACCGACGGGTTGGAGTGGACCACCGTTACCACCGTGACGAAGGAACGCATGGCCGGCGAGGCGGATTTTCATTGGACCCCCAGCGGAGAGGTGTGGATTATCTCGCGCACCGGCGACAAGGCGGGCGACGCCGAATGGTTTCGGAGTGACGCTTCGATGACCTCGTGGAAAGCGACGCCCACGGGTGTGTTCATTCATTCCCCAGCAATCGCGGAGTGGAAAGACCGCGTGTTTATCGCGGGCCGCGGCAAGGCCGAAAAGTCCGTCACGCGCCTTTGGGAAATCGTCGGCGATAAATTCGTCGAATGCATCACCTTGCCCAGCGACGGCGACACGGCCTATCCGGGCCTTATTGTCGACCCCGCGTCGCTCCAGACCGATACCCCCGCGTTCTTCATAAGTTGGTATTCCCAACACGAGATCGACCGAAACGACCTCGCCACGAAGTACGACGCAAACGTCTACGTGGGACGCGTGACCGTCGCGCCGTAGGGTAAAGGGGAAACGAGTATCGACAGCCAAGGCAGGTGCTTGCACTGACCGTGTACCAGTACTTAATTCCTGTGGCCAGCCGATAAGAACAAAACAACTGCACGAAGTGCCTGTGCGCCATAAGGGGAGTGTAGCCACGCGAGTACGCCACAATTGAGAACGACAGTGATCCAGAAAACAACCTGGAAGGACTGCTTTCGCGTCTTGTGACGAAACAGCCTTTGAGCGACCAACGCGCCCGGCCAGCCACCAACAAAGTCGACGAAATGCAGTACATTTTCGGGAGTTCGCCATTGGTCTTCCAAGGCCGCTGATTTGTCAGCTCGGTAGAAGAATGAAGCTACGCTTGTGCCGAAGTACAACCAGAAGACCCAGAGCGGAATCCTGTGCAGCAAGGCGGAGCCAGCGACAAACATAAGGAAAAGTGCAGGCAACGCCAGTAATATCGTCTTGCGTGTCAATGGCGACAGTTCGGAGCTGCGGTCACCGACGAAGGCCACATTCTCTGCCCGCGTTTGGCCTTTTCCATTGGCCTCAAGATCGAAGTTGACGGTGTCGCCACTCATGGGGCGTCGCGTTCGGTTTGAAAACGACTTTATGTGGACGAAGACCTGAGGCGTGCCATCATGTGGGCTGATAAACCCGAAACCTCTATCATCATTCCAAGTGGTTATTCTGCCTTGATAGCGCATATTCTCCAGATGAGCCTATCTGTAGCGTGTTTCTGATGAGCATTGTGCATTACTGCGCTGCTGGTTTCCAGTGTCATGAAGTGAGCAGACAATAAGTTGCGTGACCTTCCCGTTCTTCCCAAGGTAGAATTGGCCTCTGGGAAGGTCCGTAATAGGTTCTTCCACCCACTTGAACAAGCGGAGACCATGCATGAAGAACATCCCCCTCTCGTTGGCGCTTCTTGCAATGACATTGGCGGGGTGCGCGAGAACCGTCGACATTCGTACCGATCTCACCCCGGAGACCTGCGTCCCGGGAACCGTGCACAAGGTCGAGCGCGTGGGATGCTACAGCGCAGTGACCTTGCGCGCCATGCTCTGGATCTCGGACCTGCCCGGCAAAGTGACCATCAAGCACGGCGTCCGTCTGTATCGCGTCGAGTATTGGACCACGAACTACGATGGGCAACCGACCGTCGCGTCGGGGTTGGTTGCGCTGCCGAAGAAGGCCGCGCCGGATGCCGTCGTCGAGTGCTTGCACGGAACCACGACCCTGCGCAACGCGACACCGTCGAAGCCAACGCTGCTCGAAGGCGTGTCGGTTTCGGCAATATTCGCGGGCGCCGGGTATTTGCTAGTGATGCCCGATTACATCGGCTACGGCACGAGCCACGAGATGCACCCCTATCTACACGCGAAGACGACCGCCGACACCTCCATCGATTTGCTCAAAGCGGCGCACGCGTTCTCGGGCACGCTGGGCGTTACGTGGCCGACGTCGCTCTACCTGACTGGCTACTCGCAGGGTGGCCACGCGACCGCCGCGACGCAACGGGCCTTGGAGGCGATGAACGATCCGCGATTCCAGGTTGTCGCATCCGCGCCATCCTCCGGTACCTACAACCTCGCTGACCTCATCTTCCCGTTTGCGTTGGAGGGGAAATCCTCCGCGCACTCGCTCTACCTCGCGTTCATGGTGCGAGCCTACAGCGCCATCTACCAGCAGCCCATCGAATCGGTCATCAAGGAGGAGTATGCTGTGCTCTTGCCGGTTCTGTACGACGGCGAGCACGACGGCGGCCCCATCATGGAGGCCTTGCCACGCAACCCGCGCGACATGTTTCAGAAGACCTTTCTCGACGACTACGACAACGGGCGGCCAACCTGGTTGTTGACCGCACTCCGGGAAAACGAAACCTACCAATGGACCCCGAAAGCGCCGATGCACGTCTACTATGGCGAAAGCGACACCGACGTGTCGCCAAAGGAAAGCATCGAGGCCGCCGCCGAATGGACCAAGCGCGGGGCCAACGTGCAACTCATAAACCTCGGCGACTTCAACCACGAAGGCGCGATCTTCCAGTCGGTGCCGCTGATCCGGAAATGGTTCGACGAGGTCCGCGCACAGCAGAAGGCGGGGGAGAAGGCCGCGCAAGGACTGAAGACACTGCGCCCGGCATACGCGGCAAGGTAAGGGGCTCGCTCAAGGCTCAGCGATTAGAGAGCGTTCAGTATCCTCTCGCGCTGTTCAGTGTATTCCGCTTC
>JBAZRU010000138.1:8912-12617 GCA_041662805.1 Candidatus Hydrogenedentales bacterium
CGCTTCGGAGACCATCCCCTTGCCCCGCAATTCGTCGAGTTTGGCAAGCCGCTCTTCGACGGTTCTGTCTCCGGAAACCTCTTCACTCGTCTGTATTGCGCCAAACGCTTCGTTGAGGGGATCGGGCTCCTCGGCGCCAGTCGTGATCTCAACTGCCGAATACCGGTTGGGGCTCGTTGCATTGCGCAGACTGTAAACCACATTCGCGATTCCCGCCACGATGAAAAGCACGCCAAACAGGGGGAATATCATAGGAATGAATCCCATGATCCCCATTTGTCCTCCGAAGCCTCTATCAAGCACGCTTGAGACTCCAAAGGCCATCGCGCCAGCCAGAATCGTCCACAGGACCCCAAACCCAATGATGATTACGCCCCCCACGGCGCTCATTGCGGAGGGGCCACGGCCCGGCTTTACGCTGTACACGAGATGCGTTTCTCCTCTTCGTTACCGCCTTTGATGTCGATTCTGGTGAGACGGTTTATTGTTGGCACCCGCTGGAGAATCATGCAAGCTGAACGTTGCAGAGAACTGCCCGCAGCTATCGGCTTCCGGTGTTTCCTTTCATCCGCACCGCCTTCCTGGGCGTGCTCGCATCCCGCGCGACGGCCTGCTCGACTTGGCTCAAGTCGTTGCCCGTCAGTGAAATGGAATCGCATGCATTCTGTACCTGCAAAAACACGGGCACGGGCTGGATCGGGTTGCACCCGGTGATCAGGGCGGACCGAACGTTGCTGAACTGCATGAGCCTCGGCGCGTCTTCCGCGCATGTCCCATCGAATTGCTCAATCCTCAGCCGCGCCACATCGTCGCACACCAGCGCGGGCCGGTGGTCCGCAGTCGCAACGTCCACGCTCACGTTCCGCAGCGTCAGCCCTTCCAAGTGCCGGCAATACAAGCCGTACGCGGGCAAGGTTCCGAACATAAACGCCTCGGGGTATTTTGTCGGAAGCTCTTCCACGACGCGGCCTGCATCTTCAAGCGTACCCCCGCCCGCATAGGAGAGGCGGATGTTCTCGAACGTCACATTCTCAATGGGATTACCCGGCATGCCCGTAATCGAGCACCCAATCTTCGACGCGCCCTTTGCCACGATATTGCTCAGCACCACGTTGCGAAGCGCTCCCACGCCCGGCTTGGGCATGTCCGCCTTGAAGGGCCGCGCCCGGTCGCCCAAGCGTAAGAAGAGCGGCACAAGCACGCCGTCGATGGTCACGTTGTTGATAACAACCTGATCGAGCGTGCCGCCATCGACGATCTCAAGAGAGATTCCCGAGATCCCTTCCCGCCGGCCCGCCTGCTGCTCATCATCCAAGGACTGACGAATCGCGCAGTTCGAGATCGCAACGTTCTTGAACCCTCCGTTCGATTCCGTGCCCATCTTCAGCGCGTTGCAGTGGCTCGCGAGGATGCAATTCGTGATGACGACGTTCTCGCACGCCCGGTCCGACGTGCTCTTGAGCGTGAGCCCGTCGTCGTCGGAATCGCTGATGCAATCGGAGATGCGCACGTCACGGCACCCGTCGATGTCGATCATGTCGTTATTTGCGTTGCAGTGGTTCCACACCTGGATGCCGCGCACGTACACGCCGTCGCACGCAAGGTAATGCTGCATCCACATCGGCGAATTGCGAAGGGAGAGGTCATCCACGCGCACGTTGGTGCACGCCACGAACCGGATGATGTAAGGCCGTTCCAACCAAGGCTTGCCCTCAAACGCCGCGCCCTGCCCGTCGATGACGCCATGACCCGTCAACGCGATGTCGTGCAGACCGTAGCCCCACAACAGCGCCTGCCGGACGTACTTGTCCGTGTACGAACGATACGGGCACTCCAAGACGGGATAATCCTCTTGACCGATGCTGCCCAACAACGTCGCGCCAAAATCGAGGTGCAACGTGACGCCGCTCTTCATCACGATCGTTCCGCTCAGATACGTCCCCGCCGGAAACTCCACCACGCCCCCGCCCGCAACCGCATCCACCGCCTGCTGAATCGCAGCCGTGTCCTTGTGCACGCCATCGCCCACAGCGCCAAATTCGCGCACGGAAACACACCGAGAGGGGGGAGCGTCCGCCGTCGCAACGCACGCGACTCCCAGCAATACCGTGAGCGCCGCCGAAATCCGTGCAATCGTATCGAGTGTGCTTCGCATCTCATTGCCCCCCGAGGTTGCTGAAGTTGTATGCAATGCTCCGCAATTGGACACGAGGGAGTCAAGATACCCGGGCTTGCGGAAAGCCCATATGGAGTCCAATGAGCCGCCCGCGTGAAATCAGACGACGCTGACTGGAGTGCGATCGTCTGTACTGCAATCCGACATTTTCCTTGTCCTTTTCGCGGAAGTTCTTCCTCAATTCTCTATTCTTATCTCTCCACGACAATCTGGCATCTTCCTCGTTCTTTTCGCAGAAGTTCATCCTGAATAATCGTGTCTTTCTCCCCGTTCCTCTGCGTTTTTCCATGAGATTGTTCCTGCTTTGGTTGCGGCGGTGCCGCTCCGTGCAGTCCTCTCTGTCCGTGTCAGTCCGTGTCAGTCCGTGCTAGTCCGTGCTAGTCCGTGCTAGTCCATGCTAGTCCGTGCTAGTCCGTGCTAGTCCGTGCTAGTCCGTGTTAGTCCGTGCTAGTCCGTGCTAGTCCGTGCTAGTCCGTGTTAGTCCGTGCTAGTCCGTGCTAGTCCATTCTACTATCTTCCGACTTCTTGGATTTCTTCGCAGAAGTCCCCACCGCGATATTAACTAGTTTGTACTCCAGATGCTGTCTCCCCCGGCAGAAAGTGCCTTCATCTTGTTAATCCTGTGAATCATGTCTATTCGACTAGACACTCTCTTCTCGTTCTTCGTGCCTGCTTCCCCTCATTCGTCAGTTTCGTGGTTCTTGCTCTTCACTCCGTATCCGCGTCATCCGCGCTATCCCTAGTGAAGTCCCTTTGGGTTGCAGCTCTGCCTCGTTCTTCTTCTCTGCGTTCCTCAGCGATCTCTGCAACTCTGCGTTGAGATTGTTCCTGCTTTCGGTGCGGCTCTGCTGCTCCGTGGACGCCCTGATTTGTGCCGTTTTCACGTCTTCACGCCCCCCGCCTTCCGCCGTAAACGCCTCGCCCTCACACCTTTAACCCTCAACCTCCTCCCCGATCCCAGTGCAACAAACTGCACCTATATATAGAGGCATTCGATCCCGAACGACCGCCCCGCAGGCCGTCTCTTGTCTGCCAAACCCCAGACCCTAAACCCTCTGGGGACCACAACGCCAACCCTTACCAAAGGAAATTGTCAGCCATGTCCACCACGACTACCGCAACCCCAGCCACAGCCACCACGACCGCCCTAGGAACTCCCTGCGCCCGCTCCTGGTCCGAATCCTGGATCGCCGCCGTCGACGCAACCGAATCCAAACTCAACCACCGCATCTGCGGCGCACGCCTCCCCGACGGCAACCCCTGCACCCGCACCTCCGACCACCCCTCCGGCCGCTGCCGCTACCACGGCGGCTTCGACCTCACCGGCGCACCCCAAGGCAACCGCAACCACGTCATCCACGGACTCTACTCCCGTCGCCTCCGAACCTGCTCCCAAACCTGTCCCCACTGGCAAACCTGCCCCTGCGCCAATCAAGATCTGTCTGATCGGTCCGATCCGACGGATCCGTCCTATTCCCCGTCCTCGTCTTCCTCCCCCTCCCCGTCCGTGCCAGTCGGTGCTCGTCCGT
>JBAZRU010000139.1:0-12585 GCA_041662805.1 Candidatus Hydrogenedentales bacterium
CGAATGGGATATCACTACATCCGAAGAAAAGGAGTCGCGCTGCAGTATGCCTTCTCTCTACTACGAGAACTCGCTACAAAACAAAAGGCTCCAAACTGGGGATGAGTCAGGGCAGAGACAGGCACGGTTGCGTTTGGCGCGTGCCAATTGTATGCTCTCCCGACGCTGCATTCGGGGGACCGATTCCCCTCCGCACTTGCCTCTGGGCGCGTTGCGCGGAATGCAGGACCCGTAGAAATTGCCAGTACTCGTTAAGGAAGGAGTCTCTCGAACCATGCGAATGAGCCACTTGGTCGGGACGCGTTTCAAGGAACGCCCCGCCGAAGCCACGATTGAGAGTCATGCGTTGTTGCTGCGCGGGGGCTACGCCCGGCAAGTTGCCAACGGCATCTATTCCCTGCTGCCGCCAGGGCTTCGGGTCGTTCGAAAGATCGAGCGCATCATTCGCGAGGAGATGGACCGGATCGGCGGCCAGGAAGTACTCATGCCCCTCGTTCAGCCGCGGGAGCTCTGGGACGAGTCTGGACGCTACACCTCGGTCGGCTCCGAGCTCGCCCGCTTCAAGGACCGTACCGGTCACGACATGGTGCTCGCTATGACCCACGAGGAAGGGGTCGTGCACCTCTGCCGGAACGAGGTCAACAGTCACAATCAACTCCCATTCATGGTGTATCAAATTCAAACAAAATTCAGGGATGAGCCGAGGTCGCGTGGCGGATTGATACGTGTTCGAGAATTTACCATGAAGGATGCGTATTCTTTTCATACAAGTCAGGAAGACCTCGAGCAGTACTACATGGTCTGCTACAAGGCCTACGAGCGCATCTTCGCGAGAGCCGGATTGCCTCAAGTCGTGGCCGTCGCTTCCGACACGGGGATGATGGGAGGCAAGGTCGCACACGAGTTCATTTTGCTCACCGAGATCGGGGAGGACACTATTGTCACGAGTGACGGAAGTGATTATCGGGCCAATCTCGAAGTGGCCGAGGGTGTTGTCGAGGGCTTTAAGGAAGAGCCAAAGCCATTGGAAAAAGTCCACACCCCAGCCAAGAAAACCATCGAGGACGTGGCCGCTTTCGTGGGAGTTCCAACCCGGCAGACGGCGAAGGTTGTGTTCTATGAAGCCGATTCGCAGGGACTTCCTGTGCTTGCCTTAATCCGCGGCGACAGGGATGTCAGTGAGATGAAACTGTCAAAGATTATCCAGAATATGCCTGTTGCTGCGCAAGATTCGCTTATTAAGGCCGGAGGCGCGGAACCCGGTTATGCCTCGCCGATGGGGCTCGACCCAAAGCGGTGGCGCATCCTCGTCGACCACACCGTCAGGGATTCGAGCAACCTTGTCACGGGCGCGAACGAAGCGGATTACCACTACATCAACTTCAATCTGGAACGCGACCTGCCGGGGCACGAGACCGTCGACATCTGCGTCGCACAACCCAACGACGGCTCCCCCGACGGCAAAGGCAAACTCGACTTCCAGCGCGGTATCGAAGTTGGAAACATATTCCAGCTTGGCACCAAGTATTCAACTTCCATGGGGATGACTTACAACGACGAGCAGGGCAAATCCTGTGTCCCCATCATGGGCTGCTACGGGATCGGTGTCGGCCGTCTGATGAGTTCGATCATGGAGATCCATCGCGACCAGTACGGCCCGAAATGGCCGATGTCCGTGGCGCCGTGGCAGGTTCACCTGAACGCGCTCAAACTCAACGTGGATACAGTGAAATCCGTGTCAGATAAAATTTACTCCGAATTGTCGGAAATCGGGTTGGAAGTACTTTACGACGATAGAGATGCGAGGCCAGGGGTTCAGTTCGCAGATGCTGACTTATTAGGTATCCCAATTCGCTTGATTGTCAGCGAGCGCAATCTGGCAAACGGTCAGGTCGAATGGAAGCGACGCGACACTGGGGAGTCGGGGACCATCTCCGTTGAAGAGGTTTCGGCGGCTGCCAAGAAGTGGGTTGCTGAAGCAATCGCTATCATCGACTCCAACGCAGCGTCCAAATAGGGCAAATACAACCCTCTCTGGAACGCGATTGATCTATGTGAAACATGATAGAGTAAAATTTGTTTCAGTTGAAACGAGTTAGAATCGCACAATTTAAACGCTTCGATTGCTAGAATTGCTTGCGACAACTCACTACGTTTAGGTGATTGGCCGGAAGTGGCTGTGGCTTGGACTCCCTGGTGTCTACTCGGTCGGACTCCCGTCCGGGTTGCGGACAAAGAGCGCGTAGCAGTGGCCCGAGAACCAACGGCAGACGTGCTCGGTCGTCACGAGGTGAAGTCCGAACGGTCTCATGATATCGCAGACCTCATCGATGCTCTGCGCGGGCAAATTCCTCTTGCCCCGGAGCCGGCGGCCGAAACGGCGCCATATAGTGGAAGGAGTGTGAGCGTCCCGGAAGGTCACGATCAGCCACCTGCGTGTCAAGATACTCAGTCCCCGGAAGTACTCCTCTATCACCTCCGGTTCGTAGATGTGATGAGTCAGGCGGAGTGAAGTCATTCCCTCGAAGGTCCGGCTCTCAGGGGCGACGCGCAGGAGGTCGACGACGGTGTAGCTGGCGGCGCGGTTCTGGGTTTGCGCCCGGGCAATGTCCAGCATGTGGGGCGAAATGTCGCCCAGATGCACCTCATCCGCGTGCTGTTTGAGAATTTCGAAGAAGCGCCCCGGGCCGGTTGGCGCGTCGAAGATATCGCGGCTGTGGCCCACGCGCTGTAGCAGGCGGTGAAGGAGAGCGCACTCAACCCGGTGCGCCAGAAGCTTGCTCCACTTCTTGTATTTGGTTAAGTGATGAAGGCTGCCTGCTTCCGACTGGTAATGTGCCAGCCGTTCTACCTTCATTCCATGGTCAAGGTTTAGCATCAAGTCTCCGAGCCGTACTTCTGTATGCGGAGAACGGTGAGTCAGTGGGTGTCAACTACGTTGCAACAAACCATAGCTTCATTATGTGGTTGCAGGTGGGGAGTGTCAAGACGCTCCTCACGTACTTAGCTTGCCATCCTTTTTCTTCTTCTGGCAAGTTGGTGACAAGTCATGAACCTTGTCCGAAAAGCACTGATTGGAGGCTTGGAGCTGGAGCGGGCAAGCAAACATTCGGGATTCAGAGATGAGGTGACGCTAGATCCCCGATATTCATGAAGGCATGAAGCGAAGGAGAGAGGCCGGGATGGGGGCTGCTCGCTCACTCGGATAACCAGCCTAACGCTTTGTCCTATAGTATTTTGCGATTTTGTAATGACAAATAATTATTTCTTTTAAGTTGTCATTAAATTTGATAGAATCTCCCCCAACCCATAGGGCATTCAACCATCAGGGGGAGACATGGCTACCGAGTCCCGCATAGCACCGTGTACACGCATCGACCGCGAACATCCGCTTATCATCCTGCAGACCTCGAACCGGTTTCCCGATTCCGACGAGCAGTTCGGCATGGATGGCAACCGCATGGAGGCCGCGACCGCTCACGGGAAAGAGGCGGTCCGGGTTTGGCGCGATGCGATACCGGATGAGCTGAGACCGTTCTGCCAATTGCAGATGGAAGTGCGCACGCACGATCACGTGAATCGCTATGATGCGTTTCGCCGGATATTCGCGGAATTGGAGGAGGCGGGCGCGCCTGCTAATATCCAGTTCGCCGACCCCCACGATCCCTTCGTGTTCGATCCCGACTATGTGGAGAAGCTCACCCAGGAGTTCTCGTGCATCAAGAGTTACACGATCACGGAGATGCGCTGGGAACACTATCGCACCTTCAACGTGCCTCGCTACGCCTTGCCTCCCGAGACCCGCTATGCCATCGACGTGATCAAAATGGCGGGCCGCTACGGCAAGCACATCAGCATGTCGTTTCAGGACCTGAAGTGGATGCACATCGGCGCGGACGCGTTGCACGAGCCTTTGGTCGAAACGATCATGGACTATAGCGCGTACGTGCTGGCCGTGAACGAGCACATCGGCCCGCGACACTTGCAGCGGCAGACTTCGGTGTGGGGTTTCTGGATTGCGGACATGGTGAAGAACTGGGGCGTCGAACCGCAGTCCTGGTGGTTCGAAAACGGCCGGATGTTGTCGCCGGGATTGTTCGGTCAGCGCATGGCCGACGACCCGCGCCAGATGCCGCCGCTGTTGTATCGCGCGATGATTCTGCAAGGAGCCCTGCTCGGGGCGACGGTGTATCAGTTCGAGCCGTACTGGGACCTGTTCGACTACGACAACTCGCATTGCTGGCGCGACGTGATATGCCCGACGCTATTGGAAGTCGTCAACGACAGACTCATTTCGTCTCGCGAGCAGGTCATGGAGAAGACCAAGGTCGTGTTTCAGTACAAACCCGCCAAGGACATCAATGAGTTTCACGAGAGCCTGCGCGACATCGATTGGATCGGCGACGAGGGCTTGTTCTGCCGCGCGGCGTACGGGTTGTGGGAGAAGTACCTCCAACATGAATTGATCCCCAACAGGAGTCAGAACTTCTTCATCCCGCTGCTGCCGCCCAAGACCCCCGCGAAAGCGCTCGAGCATTTCAAACAGGTCGTGACGCCCGGCACCTGCACTTCCGTCGAGGCCTATGAAGAGTTGCTCGCACGCCACTACACTCAGGGCGACGGCGAGGGCACGGCAAGCATCATGACGATTAACGGTCACACCTATGTGATGCAGACCCACGAGAATCTGTACGAACGCCAGACGTATGCGATCGACGTGCCGAAGGCGGTGCGGCAGATCAGCACGAAGGCAAGCGCAAAAGGGCTTGACCTGAGTTGGCCTTCAGTGGACAGCGCAACCGAATATCGCGTGTATCGCGTCGAAGGTGCGATCCGCGGCGCAATGGGTTTGAGCAAGCATCTCATCGGTGTTGCAAACTCTTCGTCGTTCACATTGGATAAGAACGCGTTGACAGCGGGGTCTTCATTTACCGTCACCGCAATCACCAACGCCAAAGAACGCCGCGAAGGCACTGTCAATTACCTGGACTATTTCGTCTTCAGTCTTGAAGAGAGTCTTCCCGCGGAAGTCGTGACTCTTGCAGCGAATGGCGCCGCATCCGTGGCGGCAACTGTGGAGCCGGAAGATACGCGCCCGGCAAGTCAGATTGTCTATCCCACGTTTGAAGGCGCGGAAGGCCCGAACAAGCTCGTGGCCCAGCAGATTGTCACGCGTATCGACGAATTCAAGAAAGCCTACGATGCCAGAGACTGGCGACGCCTAACCGACCTCTACTCCTGCCGTTACCAAGACCCGAACGGATTCCATCGCGAATACGTGGGGCGCGCCTGGAAGTGGTGGTTCTTCCGCAACAACAACACGACGTTCCTGCGCCAGATTAGGACGTGGGACTTCTCCGAGTACAAGGAGACCGGCGTCGTTCGCGTGCGAATGTTCGCGCTGTGCCGGGCCTGCCGCTACGACGATGCGCCCTTCGGCTATTGGACCGACGGCACCGTCCGCGTCCCGCGCCACGCCGACGAAATCGTGACGTTCACCTGGCATCAGGAAGAAGACCAAGCGTGGCGGCTCATCCACACCGACCCAGCGCTGCCCAACTTCGAGGAAATGCTCTGGAACAGCCGCGGCGAAGATCTGACGGGGGTGAAGCTGGTGCCTGGGGTGGACAGTTAGGCCGGCTTGGAATTGGTTACTCGACTGCATCGAAAGGCAGTGAGCCTGCGACGGTCGCAGGCGGGTTAAGACGCCTTTCCATAGGAGGAGGCAATTCATGCGTGCTGTGTTTATCATCTTCTTTTGCGTGGCCGCGTCGGCGACGGCTGCGCCTGCTGGGGTCGAGGGGACCGACGCGAAAACGCCTTCTCAAACCGCCAAGGTATTGGCCTACGCCAGCTACCTCGACAGCCTCGACAAGAGCGACGTCAACAGCGTGTCAAAGGCCGCGGATTATTTCCAAGAGAAGCTTATGCAAGCTTCCGAGCCCGAGTGCATCGCCGCAGCCGTGCATTTTGACGCATTCTTCCGCTCACTCGAGGTCACGCAGGACCAGGAACACAGGAAGGAATGGGAGAACATCGCCGCCGAAGCGTTTCAGAAGGCGCACGGCGAGGAGTATCTCAAGAATGGTCTGGCTCTTCAGTGGTGTGATTCCGGGCTCGGCTGTTTTGTCTCACCGGACGCCCCGCAAACCGTCTTCAAACCATTTACACTATGCGCCGCTCCGCAGGTAAGGGCGTACTTTACGCTTCCCTCCGGCACGCACGGCGACCCGGGGTATATGTCCGGCTCGTTTTCCGAGGTGGCGACAGATGTGGGAGAGCACGAGCTGTTCCTGGTCGAGTTTCCAGACTCAGCTTTCAGCGAGAAGGTAACCGCTCGACGTGACCGCATGCGGGTCCAGCTCTTTCTCGGAGGGCCTTTCCTTTTTGAGCCTTTCGAGAGTCACGGCACCGTAAGCCCAGAAGCGCTTGCGGCGTATCGTTGGTACATCGAGAAGTACCCCAAGACGGAAACGGCAGACTTGCTGCGCCGTTACTGCGCCATCCTTGAGGAGAACGGGCTGAAGTTCTGTCGCCCCGTGTATGACTTCCTGAAGCAGCAGACTCCGGGTTCCGTCTCCGACCGCCTTCGTTGGGATTTTGACCTCATGCAGCAGTATTTCGCCTCATCAGACGAAAATCTCAATATCAGCGGATATGTGAAGGAGCATGAGCCGAAGTAACGCCTTTCCGGACTGTCCCCTTTCTCAATGAAATCCCTTCTCTTTCCTGCTACGGGAGTTGTCTCCAGATTGGGAGTCTGAAGGCTCTCGGCGGTGATGTGGGTGGCGCTAAGGAGTGGTTGTGTTCTGGCTAACAAGCCGTGTCATTGGAAAGCCTTTTCCAATGCGGCGCAAAGCGACTCGAACACGGTTTCCATACACTCGCAGCTTTGACATAATACCCCGCCAACGAGGTGCCATTGTCAGGATAGAGGGCATGAATGGGCGGCGAGGGGGAGTTCCGGTGAGACCAAGCGTAAGCGTCGCGCAGTGGAAGCGGCCGCTGGCGTCTTCCGGGCAAAGGTTCCTGTTCTGGTCGGCGGCGCTCTTCGTTGTCGCGGCGCTGGCATACGTATTCCTGGATTTGCCAGTCGTTCGCCATTTTGAGCCTCTTCAGGGAAGCCAGTTTCGTGCGACGGTCTCGCGACTTTCGCGGATAGGCGATTCGAAGTGGTATTTGGGGGCGGGGGCGGTGCTATACGTGGTGCTGCGTTGGCGATACCGGATTCTTGCGTCGCGGGCGGCCTATCTCTTCGCTTCGGTTGCCGTGACGGGAATTACCGCAACCGCCTTGAAATATGTAGTCGGACGGCCACGTCCACGGACGTTCCTGGTGGAGGGGAGCAGCGCCTTTCAGTGGTTCGATAGCGATTGGAGGTTCTGGTCCATGCCTTCGGGGCATGCCACCACCATCGCCGCGGTTGCAATGGCATTCTCGATCATGTATCCGCGGTTTCGCGTGCCAATCCTGATTGCGGGGTTTCTTGTTGCGTTTGGCCGTGTCGTCACGCTTGACCACTACGTAAGCGATGTGCTGGCAGGCCTTTGGCTTGGTATTGCCGGAGCGTTGGCACTTTCAAAGTGCTTTAGTATTCACGGCAGCGACACCTGATCTTCGTGCAACACAAACAGACACGAAGCGTCCAATTCTATGGCAGGAATACCTGATATCCTATCGATTCTTAATGTCGTTACTTGAATGATCGTCCATTTATACATATAATTGAACCATGATGTCGTCAAGTCTACATGAGTTCAAAGCAGGGATCTTTCAAGCGCTGGCGCACCCGAGCCGCGTTGCCATTGCCGAAGTGCTCCGCGAAGGGGAATTCTCGACGGGGGAGATCCTGGAACGGGTGGGCATAGAGCAGTCCAATGCCTCGGTTCATCTTGCCATCATGAAGACGAAGGGCGTCGTCGTCAGCCGGAAAGACGGGAAGAGGGTCTTCTATTCGCTTCGCCACCCGATGCTGGGGGACGTGTTGGACATTATGCGGCAGTACTTCATGACGCACCTGTCCGAAGCGAACGAATTGCTGCAAGTCATGGCAAACGAAGACCGGGCTCTCGAAGTCTAGGCACGGCCACCAAGTCACTCTCGCGAAACGAACGAATACCACCACAGGCGCCAATTTATCATGCAGATGTCTGTCAGCGACGCGGCCAAGCTATTTCGTGTCAGCGAAGACACGATCTATCGTTGGGTTCATGAAGACGAATTGCCCGCGGCGCGCTTTAATGACCGCTATCACTTCAGCCGCGTGCGCCTGGTCGAATGGGCCCACAAGCGGCGCGTCCCGTTTTCGCTGGAGGGAGACGCGGAGCAGTCGTCGCTTGAGGAATCGCTGCTCCGGGGCGGGGTCCATCACGGAATTGGCGGGACAGACAAGCGCAGCGTATTCGAACAGTTAGTCGCGTTGTTGCCCCTTCCGGAACGTACGGACCGGGCCTATCTGCTTGAGATGCTCCTGGCGCGCGAACGGCAGGGAACGACCGGATTCGGGAAGGGGATTGCCATCCCGCACGCACGCGACCCGATTCTCTTGCGCGTGAACCAGCCGGTGGTCATGTTGACGTATCTTGCGCATCCGATCGACTTCGAAGCGCTCGACCTGCTTCCCGTGTATGCCCTTTTTACGATGGTGACGCCCACGATTGGCGCCCATCTCCATCTGTTGTCGAAGCTCGGCGGCCTCCTCGAAGATGCAGGCATGATGCGGCTCTTGGAGCATCGCGCCGACACGGAGGCCATCGTGTCTCGCATCAGGGACGTGGAACAAAACGCATCGGCGCTTGCGCCGGCACAAGCAAGAGGCTAAGGGACGCAACCAGTGACCAGCCTCAACCTTGTACTCGCCGGAATTGGCGCACTTGCCGTAAGCGGTCTTCCCGCGCTTGCGGTGCGCGGCAATTCCAATCGTGGCCAGCAGTGGTCTCTCGCGGTCACGCTTGCTGGTGCGACGATGGGTTTCTGTGGCGCGTTGATGGTCTTTGGACAGGACACGACGCCCGAGCTGACTTTGCCGTGGAGCATTCCCGGGGGCGCTTTTCATGTTGCCCTTGACGGACTGAGCGCGGCGTTTCTGATGCCGGTGTTTCTGTTGTCAGGTCTTGGGACCTTGTACGGACTGTCGTATTGGGCTCAGACCGACCATCCCGAAAACGGACGCAAGCTCCGATTCTTCTACGGCATCATGGTTTCGGCCATGGCTCTGCTCATTCTAGCGCGCAACGGCATCCTATTCCTGATGGCCTGGGAAGTCATGGCCCTGGCGGGGTACTTCCTTATAACGACTGAGCACGAGAAGAAGGAAGTCCAGGATGCTGGTTGGGTCTATCTCGTTGCCGCCCACCTGAGTTCGTTGCTGCTGTTTGCCTTCTTCGTCGTGTATTTCGCGGTCACGGGATCGTTCGAGCTACAACCCTTCGCGGAGCAGCCGTCGGCAGCCGTCGTGCTCTTTCTCTTGGCCCTGACCGGGTTTGGAATCAAGGCAGGACTATTTCCACTTCACGTGTGGCTACCGTCAGCCCATGCCAACGCGCCCAGCCACATCTCGGCGCTGTTCTCCGGCGTCGTGATCAAGATGGGCGTCTACGGAGTCATGCGCGTTTGTTGGCTGTTTCCGCATCCGCCTTTGTGGTGGGGAAGCCTGCTCATGGCATTGGGGATAGTCTCCGGCGTGCTTGGCGTTGCCTTTGCGCTGGGTCAGCACGATATCAAACGGCTCCTCGCGTACCACAGCATCGAGAACATTGGAATCATCTTCATGGGGCTGGGCCTTGCCATGGTCGGGCGCACGCTGGGTCAGCCCGCGCTTATTGCGCTTGGGATGGCGGGGGCAGTTCTCCACGTGTGGAACCACGGCGTATTCAAGGCCCTGCTGTTCTTCGCCGCGGGCTCCGTGATTCACGCGACGCATACCCGCGACATCGAGCATATGGGCGGCTTGGCCAAGCGCATGCCCCAGACGTCGCTCATGTTCCTCATCGGTGCAGCGGCCATATGCGGGCTTCCTCCCTTGAACGGCTTCATCAGCGAGTTGTTCATCTATCTTGGGTTGTTCAGGGCGTTTGCCTTCGACGCGCGCGATTGGCCTCTGGCCCCCTTCGCGGCCGCTGCCCTCGCGCTCATCGGAGGCCTTGCCGTTGCCTGCTTCGTCAAAGTCTTTGGAATTGTCTTCTTGGGAGAACCTCGCGGCGAACACCCGCAGAGGGGGGAAGAGAGTCCATGGAGCATGGCTGTGCCCATGCGCGTGCTGGCGGGACTCTGCTTCTTGATTGGGCTGGCGCCCGTCGTCGTAGTCCTATACCTGGAGCGTTCCACCAATGATTGGCAATTGGCCGCTCCACTCGCGATGCCGGGCATGCAGGAACTCGCGCCCGTATTTCCCTTGATGCTTTTGGGAGTGGTTTTGACCGCGGCGGCACTTGTGTTCTTCGCCGTCCTGTGGCGTCGAAAGCCGCTCGCGGACGCGGCGCAAATCGGGACATGGGACTGTGGGTACATCGCGCCCACCGGGCGCATGCAATACACCGCATCTTCGTTCGCGCAGATGCTGGTCGGGTTGTTTGCGTGGGCCCTGACGCCGCAGATGTCGAAGACGCGTTGCGAGGGATATTGGCCGAAGGGCGTGTCTTTTCAAAGTCACGTGCCCGATACGATTCTCGATCGGTTGGTGCGCCCGGCTTTCCACTACGCGGCGGATCTGTTCTCGCACGTTCGTGTGCTGCAGCAAGGGCGCGCGCAATTGTACTTGGTTTACATCGTGGTCACGTTGTTGACCCTGCTGATGGTCGCGTAGGGATATCGTGGAAACACTGCTCAACATAGTCATACACAGCTTGGTACTCGTACTGATGCCCCCGCTGTTGTTGGGGATTATCAACAAGACGAAGGCTTGGTTCGCGGGCCGCGTGGGACCGCCCATCACCCAGACGTACTTCGATCTGTTCAAGCTGATCCGTAAGGAAATGGTGTTGAGCAGGACGACTACCTGGGTGTTTCTCGCGGGTCCGGCGGTATCGCTGGCGACTGCGGTGCTTGCCGGTTTGCTGATTCCCTTTGGGTCGCACGCTGCCCCCCTATCGTTTGCGGGCGATATGATTCTCGCCGCGTATCTGTTGGCTTTGGGGCGCTTCTTCACGGCCAGCGCCGCACTGGACACGGGCTCCGCGTTTGAAGGAATGGGCGCGGCTCGCGAGGTGACTTTTTCGAGTCTCGCGGAGCCGGCGTTGTTTCTCGGATTCGCGGTGTTGGCGCGGCTCACGGGAAGCCTGAGTCTTACCCACATGCTGGCGTCGCCCATGTCGATGGAATCCGCCGCATCCGTGGGGATTGTCATCCTCATCGCGGCCGCATGGTTTGCCGTGCTTCTGTCGGAGAACTCGCGCATTCCCGTGGACGACCCGAACACACACCTTGAGCTCACGATGATCCACGAAGTCATGGTGCTCGACCATAGCGGGCCTGCTTTCGGAATGATCGTTTACGGGGGCGCCGTGAAGCTGTTTATCATGTCGGCGACGGTGATCGATCTGCTGACACCGGTGTCTGTGTTTGGCGCTGCGTTCGACTGGTTGGTGTTTCTGGCCGGAGTCTTGGTGATCGGGGTCGCCGTCGGCGTTGTCGAGTCGTCCATTGCCCGCCTTCGCCTGGTGACCGTGCCCAAGATGCTCGTATCCGCATGTCTACTGGCGGCATTTGCCGCGGCGTTGTTATTGAGATGACAGACGCTATGAATGCTACGTTAAGTCTATTTCTAATCGTGACGGTTTTACTGGATTTCCTGGCCCTTGGTTCCAGCAGGATGCGCGTCCTGATTCAGACCGTCGGCGTTCAAGGCGCGCTGCTTGGGCTTATGCCGTTGCTGCATGAATCGGTCCCAGGAGTTCGTGTGATCTTGTTGTGCTTGCTCACGGTCTCCGTCAAAGGGTTCGTCATCCCTTCGATGTTATTCAGGGCAATTCGCGAGGTCCATATTCGTCGAGAGGTTGAACCGCTCCTGGGGTTCATTCCCTCGTTGATCTTGGGCGCGGTGGGTACTGGGCTTGCCGTCATCTTTGCGGACTCGCTGCCGCTGGTAAGTGGCCAGCACGGGACGCTCGTCGCTTCGGTTTCGTTCGCAACCATCCTCACGGGCTTCATCATGCTTACGACCCGGCAGAAAGCCATTACCCAGGTCGTAGGCTACTTGATACTCGAAAATGGCGTCTTTGTATTTGGCCTCTTGCTGATCGATGCAATGCCTATCCTCGTCGAACTCGCGGTCTTGCTGGACGTCTTGGTCGGCGTGTTTGTCATGGGCATCATTATCAACCATATCCGATTGACTTTCTCGTCATTGGATACGGCGCACCTCACGAGTTTGAAGGAGTAGTCGTGGCGCTGCTTGTACTCATATTGGGGCCCGCGATTGCCGCGTGCGCGGCGTATGCCATTCCATCAAATCGCATACGTCCTTTCCTCCTTCCCCTAGCCGGAATCGTGCATGCCATTGCCACGCTCGCGGCTGTGTCGCAGGACTACGCACCCACGGGCGATGAGTGGATGATGCTGGACCCGCTGGGCAAGCTACTCTTGCTC
>JBAZRU010000140.1:0-4699 GCA_041662805.1 Candidatus Hydrogenedentales bacterium
CCAAACATGGTCTACGTGTGGACCGGTCTCACCGAAGCCATCGGCCTCCGCTACTACGGCGTGCCCGGCATCAACGTCCCGCCCGAGACGGGCTTTCAATACCGCGAACCCGAAGAGGGCAAGGCCTTCATGCAGGCCGACGAGTACGACCAACTCATCGACGACCCCACGGGCTTTCTGTTCAACGTGTGGTTGCCGCGTGTCGCGCGCGACGTCGTGAAACCCGGCGAACCCGCGACATTTCGTAACAACCTCTCGTTTCTCAAAGGCGGCATGGCGATGCTCTCTTACTTCAATGCCTTCCCCGGCCAGATCGATCAGATGCGCAGGGAGTGCGGCACGCCGTCCGCCATCTCCGGTATTTTCAAAGCCCCCTTCGACATCATCGCCGACAAGTTGCGCGGCTATCTTGGGCTGATGTCCGACCTCATCGAACAACCCGACAAAGTGCAGGCGGCGTGTGAGGCGCTGATGCCGCATCTCTACAACGTCGCGTTGTCCGGCGCGGACCCCGAGAAGAATCTGCCCATCGGATTCTGGATGCATCGCGGGTGCGTGCCGTTCATATCATATGAACATTTCGACCGATACTATTGGCCGACGTTGAAGCCAATCATCGAGGAATTGTGGCGGCACGGTCAGCAGACGCTGTTCTACGCCGAAGGCAACTGGAACGCGCACCTCGACACCTTCGCCGAACTGCCCGACCAGAGCATTGTATTTCACATCGACCGCTCGGACATCTTCAAGGCGCACAAGACGCTTGGACACAAGTTCTGTTTGAGCGGCGGCGTCCCCAACTATCTCCTCGCCTTCGGCACGCCCGACGAAGTGCGCGATTGCTGCAAGAAGATCATCGACGAAGTCGCCCAGGACGGCGGGTACATCATGGACGCCTCCGCGATCATGCAAAACGATTCCAAAGTCGAAAACGTCCGAGCCATGACCGACTTCACGCGCGAATACGGCGTCTACGACGGCCCCGCCGCGCCGATGCCCGACGTCGCGAAAGTGGCGCCCGCCTCCGAATCCGTGCCCTTTGGTCCGGCTGGAACCCTCGTGCGCAAGCCCGGCGCATGCATCCCCTGGGAAGAGAAGAAGACGGAGATTGGATCCTTCTCCGGCGATGCGAATCTCGTGAAGTCGATCTGGGAAGAGACGGACAGCCTCGGGTACCTTTATATCTGGCAGTGCCTTCTGTCGTTCTAGTCGTTCAACCGACGATGAGTGAGGAATCACATTGGTCTGTTCTACTCCCATCAAGGCTGCGCTGAATCCGCGCATCGGGCTTTTCTCCATCGGCCATCCGCATTACTGGGAGCAGTTCGACGGTTTGGTCGATCGGCTGACCGGTTACGGGAGCTTCATCGAACGCCGCGCGAGCGAATGGGGAGACGTAGCCAACTTCGGCATGGTCGACTCCGAGCAGAAGGCACACCGCGCGGGCGAGTTCTTCAACGAACATAACGTGGACCTCATCCTCTGCCACGCGGCGACGTATGCCATGAGCGCATTCGTGTTGCCGGTAGTTCAGGTCTGCAAACGGCCCGTCGTTGTGCTCAACCTCCAACCTGCCGAGCGCATGAACTACGAGCGCACCGCCACGGGCGAATGGTTGGCCCAATGCTGCGCCTGTTGCGTTCCCGAAGTCTCCAATGCGTTCACGCGTGCAGGCGTCTCGTTTCATGTCGTCAGCGGTCTTCTCGGACTCGACAAGACGCCCGCCATCTCGGTCGCCGACGAAGTGACGAACAATCATCCCGACGCAATCGCCGCGTGGCACGAAATCGAAGAGTGGATTCGCGCCGCGGGTGTCGTACGCACGCTGCAATATGGGCGCATGGGTTTCCTCGGCCACACCTATCCCGGCATGCTCGACATGTACAGCGATTTCACCATGATCCAGGCGCAGACGGGCTTGCACGTCGAGATACTCGAGATGTGCGATCTCGCGCGCCTGCTTCCTTCCGTCACACCGGAGGAGAAGGCCGCAAAGCTTCGTGAAGTCGAGGAGATGTTCGTCATCAGCGAAGATTCGCCCGCCGATCCGCTCGCGAAGAAGCCCAAGCCGGATCAGCTCGACTTATCGTGCGCGGTGGCCGTCGCCCAGGAGAAGCTGGTGCGCGAATTCGATCTCGACGCGCTTGCCTACTATTACCGAGGCGCGCCCGGCAATGAATACGAACGCTTGCAGGAGGCCGCCATTCTCGGCCACTCCTTGCTGACGGCGCGCGGTGTGCCGTGTTCCGGTGAAGGCGACTCCAAGACCGCCATCGCAATGAAGATCTGCGACGTTCTCGGAAAGGGCGGCAGCTACAGCGAATTCGTCGCCACCGATTTCACCGACCAGACCATTCTCGTGGGACACGACGGCCCCTTCCATGTCGCGATCTCGGATCGCAAACCCATCCTGCGCGGCATGGGCCTGTACCACGGAAAGTGGGGGAGCGGCATTTCCGTGGAAGCGAAAGTGAGAACGGGTCCAATCACGACGTTGGGCGTGACACAAACTCGGGATGGCCGTCTCAAGATGATCGTCAATCAAGGCACGGCAACTGACGGCGAGATTCTGCGCATCGGCAACACCATGACCCCGGTGCGCTTCGCCATGAAACCGCGCGAGTTGATGGACGCGTGGTTTGCCCACGGCCCGACGCACCACTTCGCCATGTCCGTAGGCCATAACGCAAAGCTCTTTCAGAAAGTGGCCACGTTGCTTGACTGGCCGTTCGAAACCATCTCGCTGTAAGGTACCTCTGATGAAAACGAGAACGATTCACTTCCACCGCCTGAATCCAAGTTGCACGGCGTGACGAATCCCGGCTATCGCATAGCCGTTGTCTTCCTGCACCCCGCGTGCAACATGACGTGCTCGTTCTGTGTTACCGAGAACGGCATGGACACCATGCGCTACGATCAAGCCGCGCAACTCCTGGATGACCTGAAGCAACGCGGCATCGACAACATTGTCCTCGGTGGCGGCGAACCCTTCGCGTGGCCCCACGATACAGTCGCTTTGGCTGAAACGGCGAAGAGCCACGGCTTCTTCGTGCAGATTGGAACCAACGGCATCGCCATGCCCGAGTCGTATCCGTCGCTCGCGTGCTTCGATCGCTACGTCCTGCCCTTGGATTCCGTCGACGCATCCGTCCACAACGCGCTGCGCCACCACGGCCCCGGCCACCACGCCCTGATCCTCGATCGCCTGAAAGCGCTTCTGAGCGCGCGAAACCGCGCCGTCATCTCCCAGAACAGGTCTTCGAATAAGGCCGCGGGGCGATGGGCATTGGCGTAGGACAGGTTGGACTTGCTGGGGCCGCGATGGATGCCCAAATGCACGAGTTTCCCGAGGCAGCACGCCAAGCTGTTACAGATCTCGCGTAGGGAATCGGTCCGGGCGAGCTGGCAGAATAACATCGCCGTGAATTGTGTCCAACACGTGAAGCCTTTGGCATGGCGTTCGGCTTGGTGCTTCGCGACCAGTGCGGCGAATGTATTGCGCGGAATTTGCTGGAGCAGTTGACTGAAGAGACTGGCGGTCCGTACCATGAGATTGCCCTCCGGGGTTGCGTGGGGAACCGAGTTTTAGCGCCTGATTCTTCCACGCCAACGGAGGGCTTCACCAATCTCATACTCGCGATTCCCTGTTTAGGACAAGAGTGCATACAAGATTCAAATTCGCCCCCGTGTTGGTCCGAGGAACGCTTCGAACCCCATTCGCCGCATTTCGAATCGCATACCGGTTCCCTGAGTTGCCCGCCGTAACGCCCGTAGCAGACACCGTTCTATAACCTTGTCGATTCGCCCCCAAGCCCCATATTGACAAATATGGTCTCTTCGCTCACAATACATACACGCTAGTGGTTATGCGTTATGCATTCTGCTCCATGTGCAGGAGACATGCGATGATGAAGTCGTGCATTCTCAGTACTTTCTGCATTATCTTGTCCATTTGCTGTCTTGCTGGCTGCACAGATAAGTCCACCGATTCCGGTACGCCAAAGAAACACATTGACCTCAGTCTTGGGCCAGTACCGGGGCATGAGTCCGCATATCGGCAGTTCTTTTCGGGTCTTGCCGCAGCGTACAATGCAAGTCAAACGAGTACTTCAGTTAGCGTTTCTTTTGTCCCTGACGAAGTTGGTGCTAAGTTTGAACCGAGTACCCGCAGCACTTACTGGGAGACTTGGTCCAGCTATGCAGCAGGGAACATGCTCGATATCCTCATCGTCCCGCGTGAAATTCTGCCCGCGTTAGCCCAAAACCACAGGATCATTGTCATCGACAGATTCCTTGATGCCGAACCGTCGTTCAAGTCCACGATCTTGCCTAATATTTTGGATAGCACCCTTATGGACGGGGAGCATTTCGCGCTACCCATAACATGGACGGCGTATGTCTTCGTCTTGAATAGGGCTGTGCTCAGTCCCGGAACAGTTGCGAGTCCGGGAGACTGGAGCCCCTTGCTCCCGGTAGAGCAAGCGGCCTCAATGATGCCGCCGCCGACATCATCGCCTGAGAATTGGGATGACTTAGAGGCGCTACTCAGATGGAGCAAGGGAACCCCCTTCGCTAATTCAACCCGGACTTTTGACCCGCTAGTGCTAGAGTGGCCCTGTGATTTGTTCTGGCTTTGGCTGACAATCGCCGAACAACGTGGTGCGCGCTTTCAGAATGAGACAGGACATTTGGACCTATC
>JBAZRU010000140.1:4709-7219 GCA_041662805.1 Candidatus Hydrogenedentales bacterium
GGTTATGTGGATGCTTACAATTTGTTGAAAGGCTGGCAGTCACAAGGCTTCCTTGTCGAGCATCCATGCCGATTTGACAGGCTGGCGATGCAGAATCCGCCTCCCACATCACTGAGCGACCACTGGTTCGCGAAGTTTATGTCATTCGAGGACAAGCAGGACGGAACGGATCTTGAAGATGTCAATGCATTCTATATGCCCATATCGTTTCCGGATTACGGGACGCCGATTCTCTGCGATTCGCTAGATTCCACCGTTTGGGGCTACGTTATCGCAATTGCGGCCAGTACACCTGAAAGAGAAGAGGCAGCATGGGAGTTTGCAAAATGGGTCGTGAGTTCGGATGTTCTGGCGCAGGTTGTCGCCAATGCAGAGTATCCGATGATGCCCGCGTCGAAGCTGCTATTTAGGCATCCGTCTGTTGTTTCTGCTGCAAACGCCAATCCGCTCCGTGAGCAGATCGCAGCCGAAAAGGAAAGATATCTGGCTCTGCCTCTCACGCCACAATTGAGTCAACTGAAGAGAATACTCGATAAGCATTTCCGACGTGCTTGGCGCGGCGATACATCAATTGCGGATGCGCTCATCGTCGCTCAACAAGAGACGAATGCGGGCATTGATGCAGCGCGTTCCCACAGCAGCAGCAAGTGACTACACACGGTAATCGAGGATTGGTGTATGAATACTGGGCGCGTTGAACTAAGAATCGCCGGTAACTTGCTCAGAGTTGGGAGCATAACGGCAGTGTTTATGACTCTTGTGGTCGCGCAGTTTCGCACCTGGGCAGCATCTGGTAAGAAGCGATTCGGGTGTTGTCGATAAATGGTTCGCCGCAAAGATCTCTGCTGCGGTCTTTTGCTTCAGCGGATGTCAGAGTTGCACCCACGGCGATAGGAGTTTTCAATGGTCTGCGGGGTCTGGCGTAGTACTTCAACAGACGCGTCTGAGTGCAAATAGCTGCAAGGCCCAAATTCGGTTCACTGGCCACGGCAGTCACTCAGTCTCGTGTAGTTTTGGCGCGATGCCCCAGGGACCGTGTGAAGGTAGCGCCACACACTCTGGCGACCACAGCGCGGGGTCTGGAAGCACGGCAATAACAGTCTGGGCTCTTCAGAAACCCCTAACCTTCGCTCCTTCACAACCAGTGCGTGCGGACTCCGTCAACTTCCCAACACACGTCTTAGGCGGCGTCACTGTGTATCCGACCGACCAATACCTCGCAGGGTACACCTGGGTGTCCAAGACCCCATATTGGGACTACACCGACGATAATGCTTCCAAGCTTCAAGGGGACTTCTCTCAGTGGTCGGGAAAGATTGTCTTGGATACATGGGTGAAATGCACAGTGCGCGTCAAGAATCCGTATGCCCCTGACAACATCTTCCTCACCCAAGTCGACAGTGCTGAGGTCCATGTCCTGCCGACACCCCGGCCAAGCTGGACCACTGAATTGCCCGCTCTCGAATCAGACTCGGACGCGGAGTGGCAGACTGCACCTACGACCTATCCGCAATTGTTCGGGTTTCCGGGAGCGGTGGAAGGGAACGAGTTCGAAGCCCTTGGACAGAACACTAATCTGATGGCAGCGTATAGGAATTACTCGGGAGTGTTTTTCGTGCCCAAGTACAACAGCAACAATGACCTCAAGGCGCAGTACGCAGCCTCAATTGCCCAGCTTGTCTCAGATGGACCAAACTTGAGTCTCTGGTATAATAGGTCCAAGCCGTACACATATGCGAGGATTAGCCGCTTCAATTCTTGGGTCAAGCCGGGTGCAGGAAAACCCACACGTCAACAATTCAACAACATCTTTACGGATGCGGAATACCAGGTTTTTTCTGTTCACCCGATTGGCGGAAATTGGGCGAACTGGCTTGGATTGCAGGCAACTGTGCACGGAGACAATTGCAGTTGCACGAATAGTGCTCACGATGTGCCGAATGTACGATGGATTGCCAACAAGGCGCATGAAGAACATGGAAGCTATCAAAATTCGCCTTACGGACATGAGAATAGACAAATCTATCGCATTTCGCTGCCTCAAAGAGATGCCGACGCGAATTTTCAGTCTGAGAGCCAAGTTGCCGAAAGCCTCAATAGCCTGAGAGACTCAACTGAGTATTTAAGCAGTGCGGCAGATAATTTTGTGCAGGACGCCTCCAAATTACTCGACCTTACCGTTCTTACTCCTGATCCCAACAGCCACAATTTCACGGGACCACTAACAACATTCCAGTACAATGTAAAGAACTGGAGGGTGGACACTAGGCAAATGTAACTCATAGTGTTACTGTGCTGCCAATGATAATACCATGGGATCGGTAGGCGCGCTGTGAGTTCGGAACTCACCGTGCCGGGAGATTGCAATGAACCCCTTCACGCGGTGTACGATGATCGTTGCGGTGCTGCTATTCGGCTCGTCGGGCATTTTGGCCCAAGAAGCCGCGCCACAGACTTCTACGGACGCCCCGGTCTCGCGGGGGCGCGCCATTAGCGACATCCCCATTCCC
>JBAZRU010000140.1:7229-9816 GCA_041662805.1 Candidatus Hydrogenedentales bacterium
AGCTATCGGATGCGGAGTTGCTCGAAATCGTGTTGCGTGACGACGTAACCCCAAACCTCGACGCGATGATGATTGCGTGGGCTAACATGACCCCTCAAGAACGAGAGGCGGCCCACAAAGAGGGCGAGAAGCAAGGTCACAATAAGGCGGCGGCACGTGAGCTAGCGAGCAGGCGTTGGGGCGGCAAATTGCCCGAGGAACTGAAAGGCCTCGCGGAACTATTGCGTACAGCCGTTTCCCAGGCCCCAGACGCAGAAATGCAGGCCAGCATGCTCAGCCAGGCGGTCTTCATCTTCCCCGCGCCAATTACTATTCCTCCGATTGTCGAAGCGCTTGATTCCATGCAGCACTTGCACGAAATGGAGACCGCTACTCGTGCGCTTGGTAACGCCCTCAACTCCAATGGGGGACAAGGCGTCACCAATGAACTTCGCGCAATAGTGGCGGAGGCCATCGCCCGCGCCTATCCGCGAATGAAGCAAGCGATCATTGACGGCGAGAATCCCATACACGGATTCATCCCGCTCAACGAAGTTGTCTTCATCTTTGGACAGTGCGGAGCGCCGGGCCTCGATGCAATCAACCGCCTGGGCTTGTCGTCCGGAACCTCCCTCGATGCGCGCGCGATGATCAACACACCCGAGGCCATTGCGCAGATAGTCGATGCGTACCATCGCGCCGATTCCGACAACGTGCGCGAATCCTGCGTTCGAGCGCTGGCCCAGCATCGGATTGGGCAATACGATCCTCCTGTGCAGGACCTGTTGCGGGAGGAGGTCGGTCGCATGCTGGTCGACGATGATCCCTTCAGACGTGAATGCGGAGCGAACTACGCAATGGGTCTGGGCGAACCGGCATTCGAGGCGCAACTGAAGCTCCTTGCCGAAGGTGACCCTCACATGATCGTGCGAGATCTCGGTGGCTTGAATCCGGAAACCATGGAGACAACCTCAAAACCCACCGAGGTCTACCCCGTGCGGGAAGCGGCCGCCGCCGCACTTGAAGCGTACAACAGGCGAAACGCGAAAGACCCAAAATCGTGAGATACGAACTCCCGCTCGCTGACGGTCTTCGTACCGCTGGCTTCCAGCCGGCTCTTAAATTGCATTGCCCTGCTCGCAAGATCTCCTCGTGGTAAGATACGCACACCGGTTGCCCGTCACTCGGCAACGCACTACCCAAGAGTACGCGCGTGACTTCATCGTCCTATCGCATAGCCGTTGTCTTCCTGCACCCCGCGTGCAACATGACGTGCTCGTTTTGTGTCACCGAGAACGGCATGGACACCATGCGCTACGATCAAGCCGCGCAACTCCTGGATGACCTGAAGCAACGCGGCATCGACAACATTGTCCTCGGCGGCGGCGAACCCTTCGCGTGGCCACACGACACGGTTGCTTTGGCTGCAACGGCGAAGAGCCACGGCTTCTTCGTGCAAATTGGAACCAACGGCATCGCCATGCCCGAATCGTATCCGTCGCTCGCGTGCTTCGACCGCTACGTCCTGCCTTTGGACTCCGTCGACGCGTCCGTCCACAACGCATTGCGCCACCACGGCCCCGGCCACCACGCCCTTATCCTCGACCGGCTGAAAGCGCTATTAAGCGCGCGCAAGTCGGTGACGGTTTCTACCGTGGTTACTTCGCAGAATGTGCACGGACTGCCGGAATTGGCGGAGCTTCTCGCAAACTACCAACAGCGCGGCGGCCAACTCCACGGCTGGCACCTCTACAAATTCATCCCCGAAGGACGGGGCGGCCGCGACAATGCCTCGTGGCTGGACATTTCGCCGCAGGTCTATGATGCCGCCTGCGCGGATGTGAAGCGCCGCGCCCTCGGTCTCACCGTGTTCAAACGCAAAGACATGATGCACTCGAAGACGGTCGACTTCTTCTGGTTTGAAGGCGGCGTGCTGTGCGCGGGCAGCGAAGTGTGGGGCAGGAGAGCAAGCCCCGGCCTCTCTTGAGACCAATCCGTACCTGCTCGGCTTCGAGGAAAGTCGGTTTCACTCGCCCTCTTTGGCTATACTGGGCGCTCGATACGGGAGCATTCGGCGGGGACGCGTGTGTGTAACCAAAGCGCCGCGACGAGACAATTACTAATGACCTGAGCTTTTGCGGCGCGGCCTTCGTCTTTGTTCCAACCGCAATGCCCGCAATAAGAAGTTTACTCGGCTATTCTGCACGGGATGCAGTGTTTGCGCCCAAGCGCAGGAGCCGCCGAGGCAACATGCCCCGAAAGTGGGTTCGCCCCACATGGTACGAGTGTTAGATCGAAACTACATACCGGTGAAATTTTGCCGGACCATACAGAACCGATGCCGTCGCCCGGAGGGTCGTACTGCGGCAGGCCGCATGACGCGCCTTCTGCGCAGCGCCGCTGCCGCCGGTATCGTGTTGGTCGCTGCAAGCGCGTGTGCGACGCACAAAACCCAGTGGTCGTCGGAAAGCATTCCGCTGCCCACCGCCACTCCGTCCGCCTTCGAGGTGCCCGCGCCTTTGAGCGAGCGGGCCGACGGCCTCTTGGTTACGGCCAAACCGGGTGACGACAAGCCCATCGCGTTGACGCGAGACGGCGCGTTGCTCAC
>JBAZRU010000140.1:9826-12578 GCA_041662805.1 Candidatus Hydrogenedentales bacterium
CGGACCCCAGGTGGGCCAGACCTTCGTGCCCGAGGCGCGTTCGGCCTTCGACCCGCTGTTGCTTGGAACCCTTTCGACAGGGCGCGACACGCGGGAGCGCGCAGCCACCTACAGCACGAAAACTTCGGCCTCGTCGTTGCTCTCGGGGAGCAGCACGCAGACTAGCGCTGGCTCCGGGAGCGGCACGCCAAGCGCGACGCCCATCCTGGACGCGATTCAACAGGGTGTCGCGGTGAATCGCCAAGCGCTGAGTGACCTTCAAGGTATCGTCACGATCCTTGGCCAGCCGGAGCATCCGTTCATAAAGACAGAGAGCACCGACGGTTCCGTCACAGTCCGGAACTACTTGCCAACGGGCACGCTCGTCTTCTTGACGGGCGAAGCGACGCATACCGACACGAATCTCGCTCCCGACGACTATCTGGGAGCGTGGACCTTCGGCGTCACGCAGTCGCTGCTGCGAGGCCGCGGACTCGACGTGAATCTCGTCGAATTGAAGCAGGCGAGAAACCTCGCCGCCCAGAGCGAACACGAATTTCGCCGCCGCGTCCTCGAGATTGCGGCGCTGGTTGAAGATGCATATTGGGAGTTCGTCCTCGCGAACGAGGTCGTCAAGATTCGCGAGTTCGCGGTCTCGCTTGCCGACGAGCAACTGCGGCGAAACGAAGATCTCTTCTCCGTGGGCAAGATCGTCGAAGGCGATGTCATGTCGGCCAAGGCCGAGAAGGCGTCGCGGACCGCGGACCTTACCGATGCCCGCGCGGCAATTCGTTCGCAAACCCTCGCGCTGATTCGCCTGCTCAACCCCGAGACGGATCGCGTGTGGGAGTTGACGTTTGCGCCTGTCGACCAACCCGAGGTGACGCAAGTCGCCGTCAACCCGGAATTGAGCGGCCAGCTTGCAATGCAGTATCGCCCCGAATTGGCCGAGTCGCAACTGGAACTGGCGAACCGCGATTTGGACGTGGTCCGCACGCGCAATGGGCTGTTGCCACGTCTCGATCTCACGGCCACGTATGGCCGCACCAGCCGCGGCACGTCGTCGAGCGACGCATCCGCGTTCCTCGATTCGTCGGCCTTCGACAATTTCCGCGTCGGCCTCGACTTCGAAACGCCCATTCTCTATCGCGGCGAACGCGCGCGACACGACCGCGCGAAGCTGTATCAGGCCCAGGCGGGCGCGTCGGTGTCCGATGTCGAGCAAGGCGTCGCCACGCAAGTGCGCCAAGCCATCGTGGAAGTGGAGCGGCAATGGGAACGGATTGGGGCGACACAAGAAGCGGTGAACAGCCGCTTGGAGGAATTGCGCATCGCGCAAGACCGCAACGCGGTCGGCAAGGCGACCAACCTGGACGTGCAAATCGTGCAACGGAATCTCATCCAGGCCGAAGTCGATGAAGTCACCGCGCGCGTCCGATACATCGAAGCGCTCACGGGACTCTATGCCGCGGAAGGGACGCTTCTCGAACGGCGCGGTATCCGCCTTGATTCGGAATTCGACAACGGAGAAAAGCAGTGACCCCTAGTGACGCAACCTCCATGATGCAATGGGTCCGGCGCGGCGCGTTTCTTTCGCTTGCGATGGCCCTGCTCCTCTTCGTGGCCTGCTCGAAGAAAGAGGAGAAGGGCGGCCCTGGCGCGGGCGCACCCAAGCCCGCCACACCGGTTCATGTGGCCGCCGCCGCCTTGGAAACGGTCCCCGTGCAACTGAAAAACTTCGGCACCGGCGAGGCCTATTCGACGATCCAACTCAAGTCGCAGGTTTCCGGCATCATCACCGAAGTCATGTTCAAGGAAGGCGACGTCGTCGAAAAGGACCAGGTCCTTTTCGTGATCGACAAGCGTCCCTTCGAGGTCGCGTTGAAGGAAGCGGAGGCGAATTTCTCGCGGGTCCAGGCCGAACATCGGCAAGCCATCGCGATGGTCGCGCGCGACAAGGCCCAAGCGGCAAACGCTAAAAAGGAGTTGGATCGCGATACGGAGCTGCTCTCGCGCAAGACAATCTCTCAAGAAGAATTCGACCAGACGCAAGCCAATGCGCTTGCCCTCGAAGCGGCCGTTCGCGCAAACGAAGCCGCCGTGCAGTCCGCCGCCGAAATGATCCAAGTGTCCTCCGCGGCCATCGACGACGCCAAACTCCAACTCGACTATTGCACAATCCGTTCGCCGATCAAGGGGAAGACGGGCAGCCTGCTCATCAACAAAGGAAACGTTGCGAAGGCAAACGACACGCTGCCCCTCGTCGTTATCAACGAGATCCAACCGATCTACGTCTCATTCACGTTGCCCGAGTGGAACCTGGCCGAAGTCAAGAAGGCCATGGCGGGCGGGTCGCTCAAGGTGTCGGCAATCATACCCAACGAAGAGGACAGGCCCGTCTTCGGTGAAGTGTCGTTCATCGACAATGCCGTCGCGCAAGGCTCCGGCACCATACGCCTGAAAGCCACCTTCGCGAATGAGGACAACCGGTTGTGGCCGGGGCAATACGTTGGTGTCGTGTTGGATATCGGCGTGCTGTCGGACGCGGTCGTCGTGCCTTCCGAGGCCATTCAGGTGGGGCAGAAAGGCGCGTATGTGTACGTGGTGAACGCGGACCTCACCGTGGCGATTCGCGAACTGAAAGCCGGAGAGGCCGTCGACGGGAAGACCATTGTCGCCGAAGGTCTCAAGGCCGGCGAGACGGTGGTCACCGATGGTCAAATGCGGTTAGCCCCCGGCGCGGCCGTCAAGGTTCTCGACGATGCCGAAGCTA
>JBAZRU010000141.1:0-12568 GCA_041662805.1 Candidatus Hydrogenedentales bacterium
GTGCGTGGGGTGCCACGAACACCGGCTCAGTTCGCCGCCCCGCCAGCCGAAAGCCTTGGCGCTGAAGCGTCCGGCTTCCGAGATCGAACCTGGCCCCGACGGTTCGAAACCGTTGAGCTATCCGTTGTTGGTCCAGCCCGTGCTCGACCGGCTTTGCGTGAAATGCCACAGCGGCGACGCGCCGGCCGGCCCCGAGAACAACCCGATTGTGTTGACCGGCGAACCCGAAGGGCAATACAGCAAGTCGTACAACGTGCTGGCGAAGCGCGTGCCGTTTTCTTCCTGGGGCAAGCTCGACGAGAACGGCGAACCCGCGACACAGCCGGAGCGGTTCGGCGCGCGCGCCAGCAGCCTCATGAAGATGCTTCTCGAAGGCCATCAGAAAGTCGAACTCAATGACGAGGATCGCGATCGACTGATCACGTGGATGGACGCCAACGCGCTGTTCTACGGCACCTTCAACCCCGACGACCAAGCCCGCCAACTGCGCGGAGAGCGCATCGCCGGCGTGGCGCTGGAATGATGGGCTGTCTAAAGCTCATGCAACGGAGGCAATAGAGGTAATTGGTAGACAGCGCCGCGATCGCCGAGCGCGGCGCAGGTTACCGTAAACCTGACTCTGGCTTGAGGCCGCAGGTGGACCTGCCGTCTACGGCCAACGTGCGCCAGCCTCATCGAGGCGGGCGCTACCGAATGCGAAGATGTGGGGCGTGGAGACCGGGTGCCTCTGCCTATCACCGATGCGCCCCAATATGCTGAATTCTGGTTCTCTCCGGCAATGCGCTATACTTGCCGTGTTCCGCGCAATGGAGATGGTTTCATGGAAGCGATTAGAAGAGTTGCCACTGTCAAGAATCACCGGGTTACGCTGGACCTGCCTGAAAATTTCGACCATCATCGGGTTGAAGTAATCATCTTGCCCTGCGCCGCCCCTGTCGCGACCCCAGAAGATGCTGTTCCGACTTGGCAAGAAGACTTCCTTTCCATCTCGTGCTGGGGCAAACAGGAACCTGCGAAGAGCGTGCAGTCATGGCCTCTGCAAACGTTCTGATTGACACGTCGGTCATCAACTTCCATCCTCCCCCAGTCCACCAAGAATCAATGTAGAATGCCGTGATCGAAGAGCCGGCCGGATGCCGGCGTTACAATTGGAAGAGAACGGGGGGGATTTCGCTCATGCCTAGCCGAATCCTGGTTGTCGCAGCGACGATGTGTTGTCTGGCTGGGGGCGTCTTCGCGCAATCGCTCCCTGAGGTCATCGTTGATGTCGACGTGAACGACGAGGTTTGGCTGCGAGACCACGCGATGACGGAACAGGATGTGAACACGCTCGCGGAGCGGTTGAAGGCAAATGGATGCCAAACCCTTATCATCCGGTGCGGGTGCCTGGGGCTTCTGCCGTACCGCACGCCGCTGACGTATCCCATGGGCTTCAATGCGGACCATGCGCGGGCCAACCCCACTTCGGAAATCGTGGACGTGGAATCGTATATCACGCAGCGGACGGCGTGGAACCAGCGGTATGCTGAAGTGATTCAAGCGTTCAACCCGCCGGAGGCATTCATCCGGGCGGCCCATGCGCAGGGCATGAAGGCTCTTGTGTGGCTCGATTTGTTTGACGATGGTTTCCCCGGGTTTCGCTCGAAGTTTCTCGACGAACATCCTCAGTGCCAATGGGTGGGGAAAGATGGGAAGACCTATTTCAAGGGGTTGATGGACTATTCCTGGCCGGAGGCGCGCGCGTTTCGGGTGGCGCAGGCCCGCGAACTGCTGGAACTGGGCGCCGACGGGGTTCATTGCTCGACGAGCAGTCATTGCCGTCATATGCCGAACACCCACGAGGAAGATTTCTACGGCTATAGCCAGCCCATCGTGGATGCGTTTCGGGAGAAGTACGGCGTCGATATTCGCACGGCAGAGAGCTTCGACCGGGCGGCGTGGCACGACCTGAAGGGCGATGCCATGGTGCAACTGTATACGGAGTTGGCGAAGGAGTGTCACGACCGGGGCAAAGAGCTTTGGATCGGTCTTCAGCTTGGACGCTACACGCAATTCGCGGTGGACCCGCACTTCAGCACGAATGTGGTTGCGCGATTCACGAATCATTGGAAACGCCTGGTGGACGAGAAGATTGCTGACGCCTTTGTGGTGGGCGACTACGAAATCGTTTCGAGCCCGGAGCATGCCTATTGGACGGCCAAACCCGACATTGTGCGGACAGCGGGAGAAGACCTGTTCGCGTGGGCGGCTCGGGAGTATGGGGCGTACTGCAAGAAGAAGACGAGACTCTACCTCTTTTCCGAATGGTTGCCGGGCGCTCCGCAAGAGCTTGAAGCGAAGACTCAGTTCTGGGCCGATGTGACGCGCAAGAATGGGATCGACGGCATCGACATGCATGAGGCCTGGAACTTCGAGAGCAATCCGGCGAACATGGCGATCCTGGGAAGCATGGCGGCGCGTTTACGCGGCGAAGATCCCAAGTAGACAACGGGCGATGGCGCGTGGTTTTGCGCGAGCGCAAGATTGAGGAGCAGTCTACGTTGGGTCAAGGGATAGTTAGTGGTCGCGCTTCGAGCGAGAAGTCAGGAAGTCACAAAGCCGCCGCACCAAGGCCGAAATCGTTAGCCACCCCATGTGGCCTGCTTGCATGAATACTCAACCATGCTCGAAGGAGTGGGAAGTCGGGCCGCGCAATTCACAACGCGCGCCTGGCACGTTCACATCCTGCTCGCGTGCCTCTCGTCCGTGCGGGGAGTCATCTTTCATTTTGGTGTCGTCCTAGTCCGATCCGGACTTTTTGAACAGCTTGCCCTGTCTTTTCTTCTACGGCTTCCAGACGTCTTTGCCGTCCGTCAGCCACTCCAACGAAAAACTCTGGAACACGATCTTGCTGCACCCTTCGGTTTCAAACAGGCAGCCAATCGTGCCGTCCGGCATTGCCGTGAGGCACGAGTAGCCAAAGTAATCTTTGTAGATGAGCTTGGCGACTGGCCATGTCTTACCTTCGTCGTAACTCAAACGGACGGTGCCCTCGCTTCGCCCCTGCTTCACCGGATTGGCGAAGAGAATGCGGCTTTTGCCGTCTTGCTGGCCGGGCCAAGAGTACCGGAGGATGCTGGCCTGGCAGCACGTGTCGGGCAGTTCGGGAACATCGAACAAATCCGACCACGTTTTGCCCCCGTCCTTGCTCGTCGCGCCAAGTCGCCACCCTTTGGGAACATCGGTACGCATGGTCAACGACAACGTGCCGTCGGCCAGTTCAACTACCTGTGACTCGTTGACGCCGGGTCCTACCTCGTTGTCGCTGAGTTGCCATGTCTTGCCGTGGTCGTCGCTGTAGATGGCAAAGTTCCACCAAGGCACGCTATCTGTCCTGGAGCAAGGGATTACGAGACGTCCAGCGCGGGTCTGGATACCCACGCCCGGGCCATGGATTGTCTCGGTCCACTGGGGTTTCTTGGTTGTGGCTGTGATGTCGACAGGCTCAGACCACGTGGCCCCGTCGTCGCTGCTGCTCATAATCCAGGTGGTTATGGAGTCTCTGCCCAAGCCGGGCACGCGATGAGGCGTGTTGTCTCCCGCCTCGTGCCCCTCAGGCGTCACCGGCCAGCGGTCGTAGACCAGAAGCACCGTGCCCGTCTCGCGATCGACCACCGGAGTGGGGTCCATCGCGGCTTCAGGGACCGCCTTGACGAGCGCCTGCATGGGCAGCCACGTCTTTCCCCCGTCAACGCTACGTCTCAACACCATATCGGTGGGAGATTGATCGCCGCCGGTGCGCGCCTCGCTGAACGCGAGCAGGGCGCCTTTGGGCGCGCAGACCAGCGCGGGAATGCGATACACCGGGTAGCCGCCGGTACCGTTCGCGAACACTTCGATTACTGGCGGTTCGGCCGCTTGGACAAAGGCACTCACCGCGGTAAACAGGATTGCTGAAACGAATCGAACAAATGTCTTGGCAGGCATTCTATGTCTCCGAGGTTGGAGTAAGGGTGATCCGGAAAACGAGGGCCGGTTGTGGAACACACGCATTCTATCACTAAAGCCACTCGCAGAACTGTGTCCTGAAAGGGCAACGGACGGGATGACATTGCCGTCGGCGGGACTGCTTCCGCGCTACTCCCAGTTTTCCCGCCCCAGACGATGCCGATAGTAGTCGATGACCACGGCGATGACGATGACGGCGCCGGTGACCAGACGCTTCGTGGGGTCTTGCGCGCCCATTTGGGCCAGACCATAGCCCAGGACGGAGATAATCAAGACGCCGAAGAACGTGCTGACGACGGAGCCGCGCCCGCCCATTAGGCTCGTGCCGCCGATAACCACTGCGGCGATTGCCTGAAGCTCGCTACCCAGTCCCATGTTCGGATCGGCCGATGTCATCCGGGCGGTCTGGATGACGGCAGCGAGCGCAGACAACCCTCCGCTGATGGCAAATACCGCCCACTTGATGTACCGAGTCCGGAGACCGGACAGCCGGGCCGCTTCCTCATTCGCCCCGATAGCGAGCATGTGGCGGCCAAAGAGAGTCCCCGATAGGACAACCTGCGCGACGACCACCACGGCAATGGCAATATAGAAAGGAAGAGACAAACCGGCAATCGAGGTCTCGGCGATTACCTCGATGGGGCCGCCGATGTACTGGGTCTGCGAGTCAGTGACGAGATAGGCTCCACCTCGTGCCATCTCCATCATGCCCAGCGTGACGATGAAGGAGGGGATTGACCATTTGATAACGATCAACCCGTTGATTGCCCCGCAGATGAATCCCGTGCCAACGCACGCCGCAATCGCCAGCGGCAACGGCCAACCGAGCTTGACCAAACATACGCCGAGCACCGCGCCGCCCAACGCCAGAATCGAACCCACGGACAGGTCAATCCCTGCAATGATCAGGACGAACGTCATACCGACGGCAATGATGATGGCGTCCGGAATCTGATTGGCGATGGTCGTAAACGTGCTGACCGTCAGGAAGCCGCTGGTCGTTACTCCAAAGAACCCGATCAACAGGCCCAAGACAAGCAACATGCCAAGGTAATCGGCCAGGACACGATAGCGTTTCAAGACCAGAACTCCATTCTTGCGTTGGGGGCAAACAGCCGGCGCGGACTCACTGACTCGACTTCGTGATGAGGTCCACAGCCGTCTCGCGGTCTTGCGGGGCTATCCCGGACTTCAGCATTTCGAGCGCGTACTCGATTCCGAAGACGGCTAGCTTGTCCGCGTGCTGCTCGATGGTGCCAACCATTGCGCCTTGCGCGACGAGTTCCTTTGCCGCCGAGATGCCATCGTATCCGACGACGAGAATCTGGCCCACCTTGCCGGCCTCTTTCAGCGCAGCGACGGCGCCGAGCGCCATGCTGTCGTTTGCGCACAACAACGCCTTGAGTTCCGGATGAGAAACAACCATGGCGGACACGACCTTGTTGGCCTCGGCCATTTCCCAACGGGCGGACTGCGATACGATGATGTTCATACCGGCAGCCTTCATGGAATCTTCGAAGCCCAGCTTGCGCTGAATGCCGTTGAACGCCGAGGGTACACCCTCGATGATGGCGACCGGATCGCCGGGTTTGAGTTGCTTAGCCAACTCATCGGCGACGAGCTTGGCCCCTTTGCGATTGTCCGGGCCTACAAACGGAATCTTGACGCCCTTGTCCGCCATGACCCCGTCGTCGAACTTGTTGTCGATGTTGATGACTACGACGCCCGCATCCATCGCCTTCTTGCAGACGCCCACCAGGGCCTTCGAATCCGCCGGGGCGATCACGATTGCGTCGACGGGACGCGCCGTCATCTGCTCGACAAGCTGGATCTGGCGATTGACGTCCAGTTCGTCTTTGATGCCTTGCGCGATGAGCTCGTACTCGCCCGCATGTTCCGCGTTGTGTGTGCGCGCGCCGTCTTCCATCGTTTTGAAAAACTCATTCGCCAACGATTTCATGATGAGCGCGATGACCGGCTTCTTGCCCGCGTCCGTCGCGGCAGTCTCCGTGCCCAGCGCGGCAGAACCTTCGCCCTCCGGGTGGACAGCGCCCGCTGCATCGCCCGGTTGTGCCGAAGGCTTGGACGGCCCCCCGCAACCCGGCAATCCCACAAACATTGCGATAACCGCCGCAGTGAGGGCGCCCCACTTCAGCAAACGGTGGATATTTCTCATGGTGTTCTCCCCTTGGCGCGAAAGCCAAGATATGACGTCGTGATGACGCTGTGAAGTCTCCCATACGCTTCACCGGGGTTTCAAGACGGCCGAGTGGCAAGCAGATTCGTGTGGTCGCCGTCCCTAGTCTGAAGTTGGAGAGTCTGTCAAGAATACCTTCGCAGCTATTGTCCAGAGCCGAAGCGTTTGATTGAGAACTTGTGTGTCTTGGAGTCGAAATCGATGTCCCAGCCGCGCCATTGGAGGAACGCGCCGACATAGAAGAAAATGCACATAAGGGCAAGTATGGCACAGAGGGCGTACATCACCATGGGGTTGTCGGCCGCGTCCTTCTTGATGACCTCGCCCTCAGCCAAGCGGCTGATGTCGGGTTCGCCGGGTACGTAGATTACCGGTACGACCGCGCCGACTTCTTGGTTGTCCCAGAAGTCGGGGGTGACCTGAGCGTTGCGCGTCGCGGTCTTTCCATCGGGCGACGTCACTCGGTATATGAGCCTCCGCGTGATGCCGTTCGGGGCGATGCGGAGTTCCTCGACGATACCCTCGCCGGGCACGGCGGCCTCCGCGAGAAGGTGAGCGCTGCGTTGATCCTCTCGCGCTATGATGACGTTGGCGATAACAACTCCGAGGAAGAGCGTTGCGCCCACGGTAATGTAGACAGCGGAACGTTTCGCCTTGCGCATGCGGAGCACCTCAGACACGTTGGCGTTCGTCTCCGCGACCTTCAATTCTACCCTGTCGACGAGCGCGTCGAACGCGTTTAGGGAATCTCCGAGTTTTACAAGGGGCTTCCCGGAAGTGTCGTAGACCACGAGTTGGCGGCGATGGGTGTAGGTCATGGCGGATACGGCGCACCAGCCGATCTGGTCCCAGGTCCATTCCGCGGCGGCGCGCCGGGTCTCAACCCGAAGGCATTGGGAACTGAGCACGACCTTGGTGGGCGTACGAGATAGCCGCCACGAGGTCACGAGCGCGGCACCGCCGATAAGGGCCGGCAATGTAGTCATGGTCTGAAGTTGGAACTGGCCGACGCTGGTGATCATCGCCAACAAAAAACCAAGGACCGCGAAAACAAGGCACGCTACGCCTCCGATGGCATAGAGGACGGGATTGTCCTTTGTGGACCCTTTTCGTTCGAATACAAGCTCTGTCAGATTCAGGGGAGGAGGTGTCTGCGTCATGACCGTGTCGCCTCTTATTTCGGCACGACTGTTCCGGACGCCGCCTGAGCCAAGGCAATCGCGCCCAGTACTCCTGCTCGGTTGCCGAGGCCGGGCGGCACGATATAGCGGTCGATGTCTTGCAAGATGGCCTTTGCCTGAATGTAGTTATTGAGAATTGCGCGCACGTGACGGCGGACTTTGGGGAAGAGATGCGCCTGCTCCATGACGCCGCCGCCCATGATGATACGTTGCGGGGAGAGAATATAGATTTGCGGCACGATGCCGTGGGCCAAGTATTTGGCTTCGAGGTCCCACGCGGGATGTTCGGGGCCGAGACGCTCGGCCTTCTCGTTCCAGCGTTGTTCGATGGCGGGTCCCGAGGCGAGGCCTTCGAGACAATCGCCGTGATAGGGACAGACGCCTTCGAAAGGGTCTTCCATCCGGTCGTGCGGCATCAGCACGTGGCCCATTTCGGGATGCATGAGGCCGTGGACCAGGCGGCCATTCACCATGGCTCCGCCGCCAATCCCCGTGCCGATGGTGATGTACACGAAGGTGTCCAAGCCTTGTGCCGCGCCCCAACGGAATTCACCCAAGGCGGCTCCGTTCACATCCGTATCGAAGCCGATAGGCACGCCGAGCGCCTTGCCGATCGGTCCCGCCAGGTCGGTGTGCGCCCATCCCTTCTTCGGGGTGGTTGTGATGTAGCCGAACGTCGAAGACGCGGGATTGGGGTCCACCGGGCCGAAGGAGGCGATGCCGACTCCAGCCAGCGCGCCGTGTGCGTGCTGCATCGCGTGAAAGAACTCGATGGATTGACGGATACATTCATCGGGTGATGAGGTCGGGAAACGAACTTCGTCGCGCACGTCGTCCGGGCCTGTGCCCACGGCACAGACGAACTTCGTACCACCCGCTTCTATCCCGCCCCACAGCGACATATCCGCACTCCCTTTCGCCGTCACATTACTTCAGAATAACCCGAAGGGAAACCAACACGTATGGCGTCAGCACTAGACACAGAAAGCCGAAGGCCGAGGGCCCCAGGCTACGCGTACCAGGGACGTTCCCGCACCTTGCACTGTTCCAGTGTGTCGATGGCGATGTTGACGTCATCGACGATTTGGAAATCGAACATGCCGACGCAGAGAAAGTCGGCGCCGTTCTTGAGCGCGTACTGGAAACCGTCTTTCGGGTGAATCGCGCCGCCCGCGAGTACTTTAAAGGCAATCCACGGCACTTCGATGCTCTTCATGACCTCAATCGTTTGCTCGGGGAACACGTCGAACATATTGTCGCAGGGCATGTTGTGGTCTTCGGGCCAACTGCGATCCACGGTGAACTCGGTGCGGTTCTGGCGCGGCGTGGCGGACCAGTACTTGTCGTGGTGGCAGGTCTTTATGTAGTAGTCGGGGACGATGCCGGCCTTCTGGCAAGCGATCGGCACCTGGACGGAATGCGCGCCGATGCCCGCGGGGTAGCCCTGTTTGCGGATGTGCTCGACCACCTCGCCGATCTGATCGATCCAGCCGTTTTGCACGAAATGGTCGGCCACTCCTCCTTGGAAGTAGGGCGACGTAACCCCGTAATCAATGGCCTTGTCGACATCCGTGAACAAGTCCTTTTCCTGCGGGAAGATCTGGCAGATGGTTTGTAGTTTGCCGCCCATGAGCCGCTTGTATCGGTTGAACAACGGGAACTGGGCGTTTACCACGACCATCGTATCGATGCCCGCCTTCTCCGCGAGCATGAGCGTTTCGAAAACCTTGCGGTCGTTGTTGTAGGCCTTGAACAATTCGGAGGCATAGATGAGGTCACGCGCATGGGACCAGCCTCCGATGAGGTTGTTGCCGAGGATGAGGCGGCTGAACTTGACGCCCTTGATTTCGCCCTTGGGCAATGGCCCTTTCAACTGGGCGAGCGTCGTGTCGCGCAGCACGATGGTCGCGCCCGACATCGCGTCGATCATCTCCCGCCCACGCTGCCGCTGATAGGTGAGGGCGAACGCTCCCAGCAAGGGGGTAGTCGCGAGGCCTGCGAGCACTTCGCGGCGCGTCGAGAGCGGGGCCGGTTCGGCACCCGCGGTCTGCTCGTCCGCTACGCGGCGTTTCCTGGTCCATGCGAGGCGTACGATACGGTCCAGTCCCCATTGGACGCCGGGACGCACGGCGGCCAGCGCCAGCAACGCCATCATTTCGACGAGCGTCTTGTTCACGAGCATGTAATGGCCTTCCGACGGCGACCCGAAGTCGAGTCCAGCGAAGGGGGGATAGGCCAGATAGTAGAACGAGAGCAGCAACGCGCCAAACAAGCACGCGGTGCGCGTGAACAGACCCAACAGCAGCGCAACGCCGATGAGGGTCAGGCCCCACATGTTCATCAGGTCGGTGACATGGAGTACAGTCGGGTCGGCCGCAAGCCAGTGAAAGAAGGTGGCGAGAAATCCGCGCGACCCCGCGAGATAGCTGCCGGCGCTCCACTTCTCCGCTGCGAGTTTCACTACGCCTTCGTAGAGAAAGTGCCATCCAATGAGCACGCGCAGCAGCGTGAACACGACGCCCAGGAATATGCCCTGTCCCGCCAATTCCGCTTTGGATTTCGTTGTCGTCATGATCGGCGCTCCCCCGCGTGCAGTCTTTCTTCAGCGACCTCCTCGCCGATCTATATCCTATCGCAGGTCTCCGGCAGCGCACAATACGAATCTGCATACATTGATAGGGCGTTTCGCCGATACGTCCTGTCTTGGGCGCTCTTGTCGACGGTTTGATGCCCCCTGTCGCTTTCCGTACTCTGTGACAATCGTGATCGGTTACCGGGGGATGCATCATGGCGATATTCGCTCAGAGAACGGTATTGCGCTACGCGTGGACGCTTGGTCGGCTCGGGGCCATCATGGTGTTGTTGGCCTGTCTAGCGGGGAGTGGCGGCATATCGGCGGACTCAACACGCACTTTGGCGAAGCCCACTCCGCAGCAGTACGCTTGGCACGAGCAAGAGCGGATCATGTTCGTCTGCCTCGATCCGGCCACATGGCAGGGCCGTGAATATGACGATCATTCGTTGCCGCCAAGCGCGATCAACCCTTCCAAACTCGACACGGAACAATGGTGCCGCGCGGCCCAGCTTTGGGGCGCGAAGGAGATCCTCTTCGTGGCCAAGCACACGGGCGGTTTTTGCTGGTGGCAGACCGAAACCAGCCAATACGGCATCAAAGAAACCCCGTGGAAGGACGGCAAGGGCGACGTGCTGGGCGAACTTGCGGAATCGTGCCGGAAGCACGGGATCAACCTCGGCATCTATGTGTATCCGGGGGATGACACGTGGGGAGCCCCGATGGGCAGCGGAGGGCGCACAAAAGACCCCGCAAAGCAGGCGGCGTATAACGAGGTTTACCGCAAGCAGATGACCGAGGTGCTCACGCGCTACGGCGCGATCGCGGAAGTGTGGTTCGATGGCAGTTGCGTAATCGACGTTGGCGATATTCTTGAACAGCACGCAGCGAACGCGGCCATCTTTCAAGGCCCTCAGGCAAGCATTCGTTGGCCCGGCACGGAGAGCGGCAAGCTTCCCTATCCCGCATGGAATTCGCTCAAGAGCGAAGACTTGAAGACGGGGGCTGCTACCGCGGCCCAGGGAAACCCCGACGGGGACGCGTGGGCGCCTCTCGAAGCCGATACGCCGCTCTATGACCACAACTGGTTCTGGTCGCAGGCGAACGAATCGAAACGAAAGAGCCTCGCCGAGTTGATGGACATCTACTGCAAATCGGCGGGACGCGGGGGCGTGCTGCTGCTCAACTCGACGCCAAACACCGACGGGTTGATCCCGGATGCCGATATGAATTTGTATGAGGCGTTTGGCAAAGAGATTGAGAAGCGGTTTGGACAACCTCTCGCGGAGGTCCGCGACCGGACCGGAACCGTAGTCGACCTTGACCTGCCCCGGGCGTCGCTCATCAACTACGCTGTCGTGATGGAAGACTACCGTGAAGGCGAGCGCATCCGCGAATATGCAATCGAAGGATTCTCCGGAGGCGAATGGAAACCGCTCAGCGCCGGGACTTCCGTGGGACGCAAGAAGATCGACCTGTTTCGGCCTGCGCACGTTGAGAAGGTGCGTCTGAGCATCGTGAAGGCGGCCGCCGAACCCATCATTCGCAGTCTCGCCGTCTTCTACGTGGAAGGCGTTTCCGTGGGTTCGCTGTCGTTGACGACCGGCCGTCCCACAACGGCATCTGCATTTCACAGCGGGCCTTATGTTGCGGAGAAAGCCACGGACGGCGAGCCAAGTACGCGTTGGGGTACGCCGGACGATACACGGACCTGTTGGTTGGAGGTAGACCTTGGAAGGCCTGCGGCTTTTAACCGGGCATCTATGAGCGAACTGGCGGCACGGGTTCGGAAGTTCACCGTCGAATACCGCAACGACGCCGGCGAACCGTGGAAGCACGCCTTCAAAGGAAAGACGATCGGAGAGAATTGGCGACACGATTTCGAGACCGTCACAGGGCGCTACGTCCGATTGAACATCTTGGAAGCGTCAGGGCCGCCGACCTTGTGGGAGTTCGACCTCTATCCCGTGAAGCCGGACTGGCAACCGTGCGCCTCTTGGAACTCGCAGAAGTTGCGCGAAGGTCCGGCTGTTCTCACGGTGGACCTCACGCCGTTCATCCCCGAGCCTGGCCAATACGAAGTGCGTTTCACGCAGACTGCCGGTCAACACCGCCTGGAGATTCTCAGCGCCACGCTGCTTTATGAAGGCAGCGAGGCCACGCCGGGATTGTTGACGCGACTTGCTGACTCGAATACGTTCAACGTCAACCGGACAGCCCAGGTCACCAAGGAGAGTAGGACCGTTCTGAAAGTGGAGATCAGGGCATCGGGTGGCAGCGACTGCGAGGGCATCGTCGAGACCCGGCCACGACCGAGCGAATAGACCGCATTTTGCCGCACGAAGAGATACGCTCTGTTGTGACATGGTCAGAAGACCACGCCACAACAGAGCCCGGCAGGGCGTCTAGTTCACCGCCTAGTTAGCTATCTCCATCGAAGTCCTGAATGCAGTGGTTCTCGATCCATTCTTGGAAGGAGTCTGCAATCTTGGTGACTGTAGGGGGGGTGGATTCATGTGAATAGTAGTAGACCGGATACTCGCCATTCTGCAGACCTTCATCGACTTTGAATAGGACTTGGTCACCATCAGCCTGCCAGAAATACTCAGCGAAGCAAAGCATGCCCTGTGA
>JBAZRU010000142.1:0-11840 GCA_041662805.1 Candidatus Hydrogenedentales bacterium
TGACTTGTCACTCAATCCGAGCGTGTGCACCTCCAACCGGTCTTCGTATACGTGAATGTCCCGAAACTCGGCGGGATACTCCGTCAGGGCGGAAGTGGCAATGTGGACAATGCCGCTTTGCTCTTCGATAAAATTCATGTGTGCATGCCCGGAGAACACAGCCACGACATTGGGGCTGTTCGTGAGAATCTCCGTCACCAAGTCGCCATTGGCGAGATGCCCGTAGACGATCATACCCGGCTTGCGAAGCCGCTCGGGGATAGGCACAAGCGGATAGTGAAGCGCCACCAGTGTCGAAATGTCGCGGTGGGCGGCGAGGTCGTTCTGCAGCCACGTGAGCTGGTGCGGAGCTATGGCCCACCCATAGTTGCCGACAGGGCCATCGCGATGGCCGCACAGGGTGCCATCGGGCCACACCCACCAAGCATCGAGAATACAGACATGCAGATTCTCATGCGTGTACGAATAGTAGGTCTCATCAGCCGGCAGATGAGCGCCGTAGGCTTCGAGAAACCACTTTCGCGATTCCCGGACAAGAAAGTCCTGGTTTCCGCCCACGGGATAGTACTCATACCCCAGCGAATCGAGGAGATCGCGCGCTGCGAACATGGCATCACGTGAATGTTGCCCCACTAGGTCGCCCGTTGCCAGGATAAACCGTGGATCCAACCGGGCCAAGTCGCGGCGAAGGCACGAAATCAACTCCGGCATTCGGGACCGGATCAGGATGTTGTTCCCACGGGTGTCCGACAAGGCGGCAAGATGGGGATCGGTCAAATGAACGAAGCGCCACATCATGCAATCCCCTGCGAAGTCATGCAACTAGGATACCACGGAAAGAACGTGTTGCCAATTCCTGTGGTGAAGTACGCAGCAACGCTCCTTGGACAAATTTTGAACAGGACGTTGCACACTACTCAATATTGAGCCGCTTCATGGCGCGCCACAGAGTGGTCCGGCCTACATTTAGAAGGTCGGCGGCCTCGCTTCGATTGCCTTTGGTGCGGCGCAGTACGGCGCGAATCAGGTCTTCGGAGAGGTCTTGGGAAGGCCGGCCCCATCGATTCGTGAGCACGTCTTCGGGCAATTCGGAAAGCCCCAGTTCGCGGTCGGGTCCAAAGACGACTGCGTACTCAATCACGTTGCGCAACTGCCGCACGTTTCCCGGCCACGAGCAGTCCATGAGGGCCTGCTTGAAATCTTCTGACAGGCGGGCGTTGGGTTTGTCGTACCGTTCGCGGGCCTCGCCCAGGAGCGTCTGCGCGAGGCGCAAGATGTCTTCCCCGCGCTCGCGCAACGGCGGAAGATCGATTCGCCCAATCGCCAACGCATAGTAGAGGTCCTCGCGCAATTCGCCAGACGCGAGCTTTTCGAGCGGGTCGAACTGCGTGGCGGCCATCACGCGCAAATCCGTTTTCGCGGGAGTGGTGCTGCCGAGCGGTGCGACTTCGCCCTGCTCCATGGCGCGTAAGAGCAGCCCCTGCAAGTCCCGCGTGAGTGCCGTAATCTCGTCGAAGAAAATCGTCCCGCGGTGTGCGCGTTGAAAGGCTCCGATGTGCGCCCGCGTGGCCCCGGGAAATGCGCCCTGAACAAAACCGGAAAGCTCTTGCATGAGCAGGGTAGGACCAAGGCCCCGGCAATCGATCGCCTCGAACTGAGCGCCCTTCCGCGAACCGCCGAAATGGAGCGCCTTTGCCAAGGTCGCGCGGCCCGTGCCCGGTTCGCCGACGAGGAATACAGGCACGTCCGAATTCAACACCTGACGGGCGCGCTTCGAGACGCGCTGCATGGCGTCGGACTCCATAATGAGCCCTTCGAGCAGCAGTTCGGTCTTCAGCCGTCTGCTCAAGTGGGCCAGAGCCCCTTGGGCCCTTCGCGCGGCGCGTTGCGCGGCATCGACGAGTTCTTCACGCTTTGCAATCTCCGAATCGACGGACTCCAGACGCAGTGCATCCCGCGCCCACTGTGCTTCCTCGCCCCACTCGGCCTCGAGCTTGGCGACAAAACGGCAATTGGGAGCGCTCTGGGCAATGCACTGATGTTCCAGGCAGAGCACGGGACGTCCAATAATCTCGCTGATGTGTCCGGACAGATACCCGGCGGTCGTCCAACAGACGGGCTGGGTCACTTCTTCCTGCACCATTTGGTGGGCTAAGGCCTCGCAGGAACTGTGGAGCAGCAACTCCCGATATAGAACCCCCTCGTCGAGGTCAAACTCGAAGCGCACGGGCTCGGCGACGAAGCGGCCCTGGAGTTGCCCGAAGACGGGACCTGCCTGAAGCGCGAGGCGGGCGTTCTCCTCATACGTAGCCAAATGGCGCAAGGCTTCACGGCGCCCCACCTCGAAGCCCATGCGAAAACAGTATGACCGGGTGCGCGGAAGCCCAAACGCTTCGAGCAGATGCCTGCGTTCGACGGCGAGGGTTTCGATGTCGGTGAAGACCCCGGGCCTGCTGAGCAACATGATACGGCCAGCAGGAGGAGAGCATTCAAGCCATGTGCATCGCGCACTTTCAACGAAATGAGAAAGGACGGGTGGAAGGTCGAGGAAGACCTGCGAGCTGAGCTTTGTCGGGCGCACGGTGGCTCCTCCAGTGCAGGCGGCGAGGAAAGATTATTCACAAACAGGGATTGTGAAACTCATAGGATGATATTTCGAGCGCCCACGAAAAGCAAGCGTTTCACGCGAAACACGTAACCGGTCGCAAAGCAAGAATCACTTTGCTTGCTCTTTCAGCCGCACACGACGCCAATAGGTGGCAAGAAAGGTAAGCAATCCCAAACCTACAAACACGCTGAAGAGACAGAAGACCTGCTGGTCGGAAAGCGACAGGAATCTGGTGGGATTGTGGTCACCGCGGAACATTTCGATTACAAATCGACCCGCACTGTAAAGGATGAAGTACCAGGCAACAACAAATCCGGGGAATCTCCAGCAGTACTTCCGAATCAGGAGCAAGGTCACACAAAGGAGACAAAGCGCAAGAACACTGTAGAGTTGTGTGGGGTGAACAGGGAAAGACCATAGGTCCTGGGCCCTTGAAAGGCCAAATCGCTCGCAATGGTCCAGGTAGGGAGGGCTGCCCAAGGGACTGGCCTTGGTGAGGTCGAATGGAATTCGCGGGAACTGAATGCCCCAAGGCATGTCGGTGCGCTGCCCGTAGCAGCAGCCGTTGAGAAAGCACCCGATTCGGCCGATTGCGTGCCCGAGGGCCACATAGGGAGCGGCAATGTCGATGGATTTCCAGAAGGGCATCCCGTTACGCCGGAGATTGAAGTAGATGACGGCGAGGGCAGGAGGAATTGCCCCTTGGAAGACGAGCCCGCCTTCCCAGATTGCGATCCAGCCGAGGGGGCGGGTCCAGGAGTAGTTCTCGGGAAACATGATGATATGCAGGATACGGGTGCCTATCAAACCGGCGAGGAGACACCAGAACGCGGTGTCACTGGCCACCCCCGGATTCAAGCCATGCTTGGCCATATCTCGCGTAACCAGAAACGTGGCGGTCAGAAAGGCGATAGCCATCATGAGGCCATAGGAGTGGATGGCAACGGGACCCAACTGCAGAATTGTTGGATGCATTTTACATTAACACTCTATGTTGCGGTATCCGAGCGGGCACGGCCAATGTGCACAAACGACTCCAAAGGACAGCAGCCCTCGGTCCATGGAGGGAGCGAGGGCCGCGTGTACGCTTATTCGATCGATTGACGTGCGTCTCTCAATACCTACCTTGCTTTTCCACTTTCGATTGGCACTCGATACAGAACCGCGCGGCGGGAAATGCTTCGAGACGTTTGCGCGGAATCTCACGGCCACAGGGTTCGCAAATGCCGTAGAGACCGGCGCGTATCCGTTCCAGGGCATCGCTCACGTCCTGCAACAGACCGGACTCGCGACTTCCTATGGAGAGGGCCGTTTCGCGTTCGAAGTTGTCGGTTCCAACTTCGGCATAACTCGACACATCGGCCGTCAAGTCAGTAGTCGTCTGATACAGCGTGCCCTCTTCGAGTTGGCGAATGCCCCTCTTCAGGCGCTCGCCTTCGCTGAGCAACAGCTTCTCGAACTTGGCTGCTTCCTTCTTCGTCATCGCTATTGGACTCCCAGTTGTTTTGCACACACATGGCAGATACATGGGTGCTGGGCGATGGTTCCTACAGACTCGCGCACATGCCAACAGCGAGCGCACTTGGCGCCCGGCGCCTTGGCAACGCGCACGTTGACTTTTTCAACGGACGCCGAAGCCTCTTCAGACTGCGGTTCGACCGTTGTTTGCGAAACAATAAAGATGTCATTCAACTGTTCTGCATAGCGCCCCAAGGTTTCCGCCGCATAGGTAGAACCGGGCGCGATGGCCAAGGACGCTTGCAGCGACGAGCCAATAAGGCTGGCGCGGCGCGCTTCTTCAAGTTCCTTGGAGGCGACTCCGCGAATACGCAACAATTCATCCCATCGGGCGGCTGCGTCCGCGGAAAGCGCGAACTCCGGTTTCACGCTCGGAAACGCTGCTAAGTGAACGCTTTCGTGCGTCCGAAGATGACGCGGAAGAAATTGCCACGCTTCGTCGCAGGTATAGACCAGAACGGGGGCAAGGAGTTTCAGAAGGTCGCTGAGAATCTCAGCAAGAGCAGTCTGGGCGGCGCGGCGTTCGCGCGAATCGGCCGCAAACGTGTATAGTCGATCCTTGAGCACATCAAGGTAAAAGGCGCTCATGTCGACGGCGCAGAAATTGTGCGCCGCATGGTAGACGATGTGAAAATCGTAGTCCTCGTAGGCCTTCAGCACACGCTGCTTGAGCAACTGGGTGCGGTGAAGAGCCCACTGGTCGATCTCCAGCAACTGGTCGAAGGGCAACGCGTCCGACTCCTGGAAATCGTAGAGATTGCCCAGCATGTACCGATAGGTCCACCGAAACCGCTTGTAGGCATCTTCCTGGCGCGTCAGGATTTCGTCGGAGATACGGATGTCCTGGCGGTAATTCTCGCCGGTCACCCAAAGGCGCAGGATATCCGCGCCATGCTTCGAGAGCAGTTCGGGCAGACCGACGTAGTTGCCAAGGCGCTTAGACATCGCCTTTCCTTCACCGTCCACGACGTAGCCATGCGTCAGGACTTGGCGATAGGGCGGCACGCCCTTTGCCGCTACGGTGGGAATCAGCGACAGTTGGAACCACCCGCGGTGCTGGTCGCTTCCTTCAAGGTACAAGTCGGCAGGCCATGCGAGATCGGGATGGGTTTCGCATACGGCGCGGTTGCTTGCGCCGGAGTCGAACCAGACATCAAGAATGTCGGTTTCGTGGACAAACTCGGTTTCACCGGACTCCGCACACTTCGCCCCTTCGGGCAGCAGTTGCGACGACGGCGTATCGAACCATCGGTCGATTCCATCCTCGGCGGAAAGCGCCAATTGCTCGACGCGTTTGAACGTCTCGGGCGTCGCATAGACTTCGCCGCTGTTCTTTCCGTAGAAAACGGGGATAGGCACGCCCCAGGCACGTTGCCGGCTGATACACCAATCCGGGCGCTGGGCGACCATGCCGTAGATGCGTTCTTTGCCCCATTCCGGGATCCAGCGCACTTGCTCGATGCCTTTGAGTACCCTCTCGCGAAGGCCGTTGTGGTCCATGTTGACGAACCATTGCGGCGTGGAACGGAAGATGATTGGCCCGCTGCAGCGCCAGCAATGCGGATAGCTGTGCTCATAGGGCTCATGATGCATCAAGGCCCCACTGCTCCGGAGGTCTTCGACGATTCGCTTGTTGGCGTCGAACACCATCGTCCCGGCGTAGACTCCCGCTTCCTTCGTGAAAACGCCGGAGTTGTCCACCGGCGAGAAGGGGGCGATGCCATAGCGCGAACACACGACATAGTCGTCGTGACCGTGACCGGGCGCGGTGTGAACACAGCCCGTGCCCGCATCGAGCGTTACGTGCTCGCCAAGAATAATCGGGCACACTTTCTCCGGAAAGAAGACATGCCGGTAGGTATAGTTTTCGAGGTCCTTGCCGGTGAACTTGGCGACCGTCTTGTAGTCGGAGACGCCGCACGCTTCCAACGCGGAAGGCGCAAGAGAACTCGACATAATCAACGTCTCGCCGTTGACGCGAATGGCGCTGTAGTCATAGTCGGGGTGCACGGTGATGGCCAAGTTCGCGGGTAACGTCCACGGGGTGGTCGTCCAAATCACGTAATACGTCGGCCCGTCGACACCCGGCAACGGCTTCTCTGCCTTGAACTTGACGAAGACCGAAGGCGACGTCTTGTTCGCGTACTCGACTTCCGCTTCGGCGAGTGCCGTCCGGCAATTCGTGCACCAATAGATGGGCCTCAAGCCGCGGTAGATGGCGCCCGTCTGATAGATCTCGCCGAACACGCGAATGATGGTTGCTACGTATTTCGGACTGAGCGTCAAATACGGGTCTGCCCATTCGCCCGTGATGCCCAGCCGCTTGAACCCTTCGCGATGAATATCCACGTACTTGAGCGCAAACGCCCGGCAGGCGCGCCGAATCTCGGCTTGCGACATGGTTTTCGCCTTGTCGCCTAGTTCGCCAACTACCTTGTGCTCGATAGGCAGGCCGTGGCAATCCCAGCCGGGAACATAGGGGGCGTCGAAACCGGCCATCTGCTTGGATTTCACGACGAGGTCCTTGAGGACTTTGTTGAGGGCGTGGCCAGAATGAAGCTCGCCGTTCGCATAGGGTGGTCCGTCGTGCAGGACAAACTTGGGACGGCCCTTGGCCACCCGCCGCATTTGGCCGTATAAATCCATCTCATCCCAGCGTTTGAGCGTCTCCGGCTCGCGCTTGGTGAGGCTTGCGCGCATCGGAAAATCCGTAACGGGGAGGTTGACAGTGTCCTTATAGTCCTTTTCGGACTTGGGCACAGCAGGATCGGCGGTTTTTGATGAATCGGACACGGTTCGTGTTACTCCAATAAGCGGCGGACTTTAGCACAGGGGCACGGGGAAGTCAAGGTAAAGAGGAGCACAAAACGCAGATTTCACAGATCGATCTAAAAGAATCAAAGGACCTACGAAACCCATTGGTCTCATAGGTCCTATAGGACTCATTCAAGCCACAGGACTCACGGGAAATCGCACGGCCTTGCCATTCCCTGAGATACACAACGCAAAAGATACTTGAGGAGACTGCCGCCGCCCGCAGGCGATTTGTCAGCCTCCGAGCTTGTTCTTGAGTGCGGCAAGTTGCTCCGCGAGTTGTGTATTCAGCAAGCCGCCTTCATCGCCGAACGTGCGCGTCTTGTCTCCACCGGGCTGCTGCTGCCTTCCGCCGGAGCGGACTGCGCCGCGGAGGGCCGCGCCTTGTTCCTTCTCGCGACGTCGCGGGCGCTGACCACCACCACCCTGGGGACGCCTGTCGCCATCAGCCTGCGCGGCGGGGCGTTGGTCGGGCCTCGCTCGGCGCATGCGCGATTCTTCACCCCCGCCATCACGGCGAGGCCCGGAATCGCGGCGCGGGCCACGCTGATCCGGACCGCCGCCCCCTTGGACCGGCGCGCCGTCGGCAGCCGGAGCTGGCGGAGCCGAGGGCCTTCCGTCGCCCGCGGGACGCGGCCGACGACTCGGATGCGGATGCGCATGCCTAGGCTCGGGAGGCGGCAAGAGTGCCTTGATGGACAAGGATATGCGCGGCAATGCCTTGTCGACTTTGATTACTTTGACCTTAACGATCTCGCCTACTTTCACCACGTCGCGGGGGTCTTGGACAAAACGGTTGGCGAGTTCAGAAAGGTGAACGAGGCCGTCCTGATGCACACCGATGTCGACAAACGCGCCGAAATCGGTGACATTCGTCACGACGCCTTCGATCTCCATCCCCTCTTCGAGGTCCTGCACGGAATCGACGCCTTCGAGGAATTTCGGGATCTTGAATTCCGTTCGTGGGTCACGGCCCCGCTTGAGCAACTCGTTGTGAATGTCGCCAAGTGCAAGGTGTCCCACAGCATCGGTGGCAAACGCGGACAACTCGATACCGTCCAGACTTTCGGGCTTGTCCACAAGATCCTTGGTTGTAAGACCCAGCGATTCGGCAATGCGCTCGATGACCGGATACGCCTCCGGATGAATGGCCGTGCTGTCCAACACGTTATCACCGCCCGAGACGCGCAGGAAACCCGCGCACTGCTCGAAGACTTTGGGGCCGATTCCCGAGATTTCCACCAACTGTTGGCGGTCCTTGAAGCCCCCGTGCTGCATCCGCCAATCGACAATGTTCTTGGCGATATCCGCATGAACTCCACTCACGTATCGCAGGAGTTGTACGCTGGCCGTATTGAGTTCGACGCCCACCGCGTTCACGCACGAAACGACCGACCGGTGCAATCCATCGCGCAACGCGCGCTGGTTGACATCATGCTGGTACTGTCCGACGCCGATGTGGCGAGGCTCGATCTTAACCAACTCCGCGAGGGGATCCTGCAAACGTCGCGCAATCGAGATAGCGCCGCGAATCGTGACGTCAAGGTGCGGAAACTCCTCGCGCGCAAGCTTCGATGCGGAGTAGATCGAAGCGCCTGCTTCGTTGACGAAGACCCAGAACGCGCCCGGCACCGGGATCTTGGCCAAAGTCTGCTTGACGAAGCGGCTGACTTCTCTACTGCCAGTTCCATTGCCGATAGCGATAGCAAGCACATTGTACTTGGCCATGAGCGCCATGAGGATGGCTTCCGCGCCTTCGACATCGTTCTGAGGAGGAGACGGGAAAATAGTGGCGCTTTCAATGAATGCCCCTGTGCTATCCACGACGGCGAGCTTGCACCCAGTCTTCATACCTGGATCGACACCCATAACCGAGATTGGGCCGGCGGGCGCGGAGAGGAGCAAGTTGCGGGCGTTTTCGCGAAACACGCGAATCGCTTCGGCGTCGGCACGCTCGGAGACGACTCCGATGACCTCATTCTCGATAGACGGACGCAACAGCCGGTTGTAGGCATCTTCCACAATCGCGCGAATGTGCGGCGCGAACGGACTGTCCGGAGACTTGAGCCAGCGGGCCGTGAGTTCTTGAATCAATGCGGCGTCGTCGACGGCGAGTTCCATACGAAGAAATCCTTCGCGAACGCCGCGATGCACGGCCAGATACCGGTGCGAGGGGATCTTCTCCACCGGCTCAGAGAACTGATAGTAGGCTTCGAACTTGGTGACCTTGCCTTCGCAGTTCTTGGTGGGATGCGCGGCGATGGACCCATGCTTGAGCATACGCTCGCGCACCGCGCGGCGCGCTTCCAGATCCGTGGACACATTCTCGGCAAGAATATGGTTTGCGCCTTCGATGGCTTCCTCCACTGAGAGGACAGCCTTTTCCGGCCGCACAAAAGTGGCGGCAAACTCTTCGATGGTCTTTTCGCCGGCCTCTTGCGCCCAGATAAAGTCGGCCAACGGGGCGAGCCCCTTTTCGCGGGCAACCGTCGCCTTGGTGCGCTTCGCCTTCTTATAGGGAAGGTACAGGTCCTCGAGCATCGACTTGTCGGTGCAATTTTCAATGGCCTGCCGGAGCTCATCGGTGAGCTGCTCCTGCTTCAGAAGGGTCGACAAGATGGAGGAACGGCGATCGGTGAGCGAAGCGTAATAGTCGCGCCGGTCGGAGATGGTCTCCAACTTCTCTTCATCGAGGTTCCCCGTGGCGTCTTTTCGATACCGCGCGATGAAGGGAATCGTGGCTCCCCCGACGAGCAAATCGACGACTTTGACAACTTGCTCGGTCCGGACGCCGGCTTCGCCTGCAATCAACTGAATGAACTTCTCTTCTATCATCGCGCTGAACTCCAAAGACCCCCGTAAACTAGAGAATGTAGCAGATTCCGAGACTCGTCACAATATCAGTGTTCCCAAGTGAGGACGACGTGAACGTCCTCAGCAGTATTTGGCAAAGAAATCCGCAGGGTGGAAGAATCGGAATCCCACTCCTGGACGGCCTCCAAATTGGAGCCAGCCGCCACGCTTGACGGCTTCTTGGGCAACAGAATACGGGCATTGGCGGTTGTCCCCAATGGCCCGCGAATATCGAAACTGAATGAGTCGTCGCCCAGCTTTTCGTTGCGCACCCGTCCGCCGGCCGCAACAACCTTGGCTTTGACTCCCGTCTTCGCCGGCCAACTCAAATCGTATAACAGCGCCCGCTCGTTGGTCTTCAGAACGGGGTCGCTTACTATCGGAAGGGCGGCGTCGAAAAGGTTCACGTAACGGCCGGTGAACGTCTTGCTCGGCGCTTCGACAATGGTTTCGTCGAGCACGCTCGCAATCAGGTAAGGTCCCCGGCGCAGGGCAAGATAGGGCTGGGTCTTCAGTGTCTCGCCTTTTTGGGCGAGCATTTCGCTGACGAGCGCCCGCACAAGGTCGGCCCCTTCGGGGGTACGCGTGAGGTCGCTCGCGCGCTTCTCTACCACCCGAATGAATCCCTTGTCTACAGACTGGGGCGCAGTGCGGGCCTCGGCGGTTGCGCCGAGCCGCTTGAGCAAGTCGTCGTAGGCGCGGGCGGAAGTCGCGCCTTGTTCGTTCCACCACTCGCGGACGCCGTGATACGGATCGGAGCCGTCGTCGACGAGAATCAGCGAGCCGCCGTCGCGGACCCATTTTTCCAACGCGGCATGGTACTCAGCTTTAAGGGGCTTCTGGTGCTCGTAGGTCAACAGGAGGACCCGGTACTGTTCGAGACACGCAGGATAAATCGTGTTCTCGAGTTGCACAACATCGGCTGGAACGCCCACCTTCAGAAGCGGAATCGCGAGACCGTAGAATGCGCCAAGCCCGGAATCACTGGCATTCGGTGCGGCCCGTTGAAACATCATCGTATCCGACACAATCACGCCGATACCGCGCGTTCCCATATCGTAGACGACATCCGTCTGATTCATGTCGTTCAGCGCATTGATGACGACCGATAACTGGGTCGCGTAGTCGGAGGGGATTCCCTCGCGCTCCGATGTCTTCGAGTCGAGGTCGACTTTGGGGTAGCTGCCTTTGAAGATCCGGTCGGGCCAGGGCATGACTTCATAGCGGGATGTCTCCGGCCACATCAGCGAAGCAATGATCGTGCACTCGTAGTTGAGCTTGTAGTCGTTCCAGCTTCGATTGGGATTGTCCTCTACGGGGTCCGCGAGGAACCAAACTTTCTTGCCCGTGGGGCGAACCATGGCCTGCATCTGGCCGTATTCGAAAAACGCCGTCTCGAATGTACGCTCCTTCGCTACCCCCCTGTAGACGTTGGGCGTGCGCGCCGTTCCGGTCCATACTTGCGCAATATAGCCGTCGAGTTGGGGAATATCGATAAGGTGTGATTCCGGACTTACGATCCGCCAATGCGCGTAGCTGATCAGGCTGTGCGTCGGCACGTGGCACTCTATCGTGCGGCCTTTCGCCTCCGCGCGATTCTTGATGTGCGCGAAGACCTCTTTCAGCGCCTTGAAGTAGAGCTCGTACTTGAGCTTGCTCGCGCGGTACTGAGCGTCGGGGCTGGAATCCGGCTCCTGCCACGGCTCGCCGTAGAAAAGCTGCCACTCGCGTTTGAACGATTCGCTCCAACCTGCATCGGCCCAGAACTCGGGTTCCTCCAGATAGACAGCGGAAACTCCGTCGTCCACCGCGGGCTCGACGTAACGTTTGATGTACTCGACGTACGAATCCGAGGGCACGTTGTAGCCGACCGTCGTGCTGTCGCCGTGCATGAGCAGCTTGCCCGACTTGACCGTCTGGACTTCTTCTTTCTTGAACGCGTCGCCGGAGCCGTAGTACGAATCGTACTCGCCCCACGCGATGCCGGTCATCATCGCGACGTTATAGCCTTTGGAGCGCCACACGGCGGCCCGCTCTGCGAAGGTGC
>JBAZRU010000142.1:11850-12480 GCA_041662805.1 Candidatus Hydrogenedentales bacterium
TCGGAGCCGATGTCGATTTCGGGAGAATAGGGGGCATACACCTGAAAACAGGTGTAGTCCCGGAGGGGCGGCTGCCCCTCGGCGGAGGCTACGGAAAGTAGCGCCAAAAGCACACCGAAGGCATAAGAAATTTTGCTGTATTGCACGAGATAGATTACCTGAAGCCCAAACCCATACGCACCAAATCATCGCACCGGACTGACCATAGCACGCAGGGGCTATCCAGTCAATGAACACGCCGCAATCCGAATGCTGCCTCGGGAGCGCGGAGACGATTGCGGAGCGGCCCACAGGGTGCTACGATGCCGCGCATGAGTATGCCACGCCTTCAGGTTTCCGACCGGCTCAGAGAGTTGATGTCGTTTCGCAAGCTGGCCGGCGAAGTGCCACGCGTACTCATTTTGCGCAGTCACTATTGGCTGGACGGGGCATGCATCAACGCGGCGTCGGCCCTGGGATGGCAGGTTGAGTCCGTGCCCGTCGTGATGGAAGGGGCGCTGCAGCGCGACGCGATTGCGCGCCTCTTCGAGGGCATCATCTCCTTTCGCCCCGATTTCATCCTGTCCGTGAATCTCAGCGGCATGGATACGAACGGCATGTTCGCGGCGCTGTTCGATGACCTTCAGACGC